>CAMPIL010000198.1 GCA_946886375.1 uncultured Phycisphaerales bacterium | reverse complement strand
GGCCCCTTAGGGGGCAAGGCGTCCCGCACGTGGCACTGGCGAACGAGGTGGGCCAGCCGGCGGAGGGCTGGAATTGGGTCTGTCTGGCCCGACATGACGATCGCCGCCGGATCGAAATTCACGCCCACGCTGGGCACGTTCAGGTCCGCCAGCAGGTGCGCGATTTCTTCTCCGCCTGCGTCTCCGGTTCCGATGGCCAGTTGAATGCCGTAGTGCGAAAAGATTTCCGCAATCGCGCCCAGGCGATCGACCAGTTTGGCCCATTCGGGTCCGGATGAATCGGCGGGAATGGACCCGATGTGCGTGGTCACCAATCCGATGCCGGCGCGGTCGGCGACGCGCGCGATTTTTTCGGCGTGTGATCGATTGGCAAACCAGTTCACATCTGAAAGCAGCCCACCGGGGGGCTGCGTTGAGTTGAATCGCGAGACTTCGCCGGCCAGCCTCATCATGCCGCTGATCACCCAGACGTGACTGTTGCGAAGGATGTCGATGGCATCGCCCCATTCCTGCGGATCATCGACAATCTGCGTGAGGTTGACCTGGGTGGCGGCGATATGGATGTGTTCAAGCCGCTCGGCAAGATCGCGCGGGCCAGATGGACGCAAGGTCCAACTGCAGACCGCGATGCGGCTGGAAGTCGATAAGTTGTTTCCGGGACTCTCAGTTCTCATGGATGATCAGCCAGTTCAAGCAAGATCGCTGATGAGCGAAATCATCGTGAAAAGTCCGCAATTGCGGGCGTTGCGCTGGAAGACCGGGCCGGTCTGGAGTAGCATAGGACTAGCGCAGGCGCGCGGCCGCGCGATGTACCAAATCTCTCAAGGACCAAATCCTTTGACCACCGCGAGAGCTCAAACCGGCATTCCCGATGAATCCGCTTTCGCGGTCGATCACGACGCGAACAAGCGCGCCGCGGCGGTTGAGTCCGCCTCAACATCCAAGCGCACGCTCTTCCAGCGGATTGAGGCGTTCATCAGCAGGCTCAGCACGCGCAACAACTTCTGGCACAAGGTGTGCTCTCTGATCTGGCTTCCCTACGCATTCCGTTCGGGAATTACGATGAAGCGCCTGGACGCCAAGCGGTTCACCGCCGTGCTGCCGTTCAAGCGCATCAACCGCAACTGGTACAACGCAATGGCGGGCGCGGCTCTTCTGGGCAATTCCGAAGTCGCCGCAGGCATGTATCTGTTCTCTGAAATCGGCGAGACGCACATTGTGGTGTGCAAGGAACTGAAGTATCGCTTTCTGCGGCCGTGCCTGGGGCCGGCGGTGTATCACGTCGTGAACACCGAGAACCTTCAGGAGAAAGTCGCCGGCGGCAGCGAGTTCAACATCGCGCTGGAAATGGAGATTCGCCAGCAGTTGAAGAAAAAGGGCAAGGAACTGCGCGTCGGCCGCTGCGAGATCACTTTCCACTGCACGCCCAAGACGATGCTCTTGGAAAAGAAACGGCGCGCGAAAGTGGAATCGTCGAACGAACAGGCGAATTGAATCGTCGCGCGAAAACAGCCGGGTCGCTGCCGCGACTGCGGCGCGGTCTGCATGATCGAAATCGCGCTCAACCTGTTTCACATCTGCTAAGTTAGTCATCGTGCCGCACGCCCCTTCTGCTCGAAAGCGATCAGCGATGCTCACGTTTCTGTGGGGGCTGTTCTGCGCGTGCAGTTGGACCTGGTGCATCGGCATGTTCCTGCCGAAACTGATGATCGACCGCTTCGGATGGTGGGGCTTCATCGCGTTCGCCGTGCCCAATGTGATCGGCTGCACGGCGTTTGGCTACGTCGTCAAGAACCGCTCGCGCAGCGAGGCGATGGTCCGCCGGCATCAGACCGCGATGATCGTGTTCTCCTCGATCACCATCGGGTATCACCTGTTCTTCACGGTGTGGCTGCTGGATTCCATCGTGCAGGTGCCGCAGGCGTTCTGGACCGCGCCGCTGGGAAGCGCCGCGATCGTCTTTGCGCTGGCCGGACTGTTCAGTTTCTTTCCAGATCGCGACTGGCTTGGACTAGGTGTCCTGGTGTACGCGGTGTCTTTGCTGGCGTTCTGGAACGTGGGGTTCGAGGGATTTCAGCGCGTGCCCTGGGGCGGCGCGTTGAATCCGGCAGCGCTGATTCTCCTCACACCCGCGCTGCTGTTCGGATTCCTGTTGTGCCCGTACCTGGATTTGACGTTTCACCGCGCGATTCAGCGCACGCCCAGCCGGCATTCATTCGCGGTGTTCGGCGCAACGTTCACGGTGATGATCCTGCTGACGGTGGCGATCTGGTTCGGCACCACGCGGTGGGAAGCCGAGACATTCGACTGGCTGCCGCCGATCGTGATGGCCCACCTGTTCGCGCAGATGGTGTTCACGGCGGGCGCGCACATGCGCGAGATTCGCGTCTCGCCAATCAGCGGTGTGGGGCGCGTGACGGCGATCTTCGCGCCGCTCTCCGCCGCGCTGCTGCTGTATCTCGGCAGGATGCTCACTGACTCGCCGGCACTGGGCGAAACGATCTACATGGCGATTCTCTCGCTGTACGCGTCGGTGTTTCCGGGATGGCTGATATGGAATGCGCTGCGGGCACGGGAAAGAAAAGCCCCCGGCGGGGCCGGGGGCTGAAGGTTCGGGAACGGTCGTTGTTCGCCAAATCGGCGATGAGGATTTGATCCAGCGCTTGAGCGTTGCGTCACGCGCGCTTGCCGCAGCACTGCTTGAACTTCTTGCCTGAACCGCACGGGCAAGGCTCGTTGCGGCCGACGGTGGCGACCGCGCGGGCGGGCTGCTGCTTGCGGCGTTCGCGCTTTTCGCCATCGCCCCCGCCGCTGCCGGCACGTTCGGCGACTTCCAGATCGCGCCGCTGCGCCGCGGTTCCCGCGGTGGCGGCCGCCGCGGCTGCGGCGATCGCGGGCTGCGCCGGCTGAACCTGCCGCACCGTCGTGGTCTGGCCATCGGTCGCCTGCGTGGTGCCGGTCGTGGTGGTTGCGGCGGGCGGCTGGGCCTGCGGGCGCTGCTGAATCTGCGGCGTCAACTTCGCCTTGAAGATCAGGTCCGTGACCTTGTCGCGGATATTCATGTTCATTTCCTCGAACAGCCGCGCGCCCTCGCGCTTGAATTCAATCCGCGGATCGCGCTGGCTGAACGAGCGGAAGCCGATGGATTCCTTCAACTGGTCCATCGCGTGCAGGTGATCCTTCCACGCCTGGTCCAGAATCTGCAGCAGCACCCATCGCTCGAACTGCGCCAGTTCAACGCGCATGATCGTCGCGATCTTTTCCTCCATCACCGTCTTGGGATCATCCACCGCGCGCTCGCGCTCGGCGGGCGTCAGCCGGGCGTTCATGTTCGACATCAGCCATGCGTCAAGTTGATCGGGGCTGGAGCCGGCGGCCATGGCCCGCTCGGCGCGTTCGCTGATGCGCGATTCATCCCATTTCTGCGCTTCCTCAACAAGGATCGTGCGGATGTCCTGCGGGTTCGGCGAGGGCAGCGTGGTCGGCGTCCAGTCCAGTTCATAGCGGGCCTTCGCCCACGCGCAGAACTGCGCGAGCGCCTGCTGTGGATTCTGCTGCATCGCCGCGCTGGTCATTTCCATCGCGAATTCAATGGGGTACACGACCTCGCGCTTTGCATACGATTCGCGAGCCTTGGCCATCAGCGCGTCCGTGGCGTCGTCGATTTTCTCATACGCGGCCAGTTCCTCGCCCTTGATCTCGCAGCCGAACTTGTTCGCCGCCCACTCGGCGAGTTTCGCCGCGCCGTACGCCGGCACCAGGTATTGATCCAGCGGCGAAAGGTCGGCTTCATCCACCTGCTTCGTCGCGGACTCATCCAGGCGATCAATGATTTCTTCCTTGGAGAGTTGCTGGAGGTCTGACGCCGTCACGTTCGCCTTGAAATTCGCGTTGGCCCAGTCGGCCAGTCCCTTGTAATCCCATTCGGCTTCGTCGGCTTCGACGAGTTTGCCCTTGCCCAGTTCGATGTCGCCGGGCAGGTACTCGCCGATGGTCACGCGAATCATGCTGCACGCCTCTTCCTTGGCGTCAACGTTGAGCATGCGGTGCAGTTGCTCGCGGTCCTTACCGCGCAGCCGCTCGGGCTCGATGGATGCGCCCAGATTGCCGCGCACCCATTCGGCGACGCACTTGGCGACGTACATCTTGTCGAGGTAGGTTTCGACCGCGTCGCGAACGGAGTCGTCGATGTGACTGAAGATCAGTTCCTTGACGTTGCGTCCCTCCAGCACGCCCTGGCGCGTCTCGTAGAAGACGTGACGCTGGTGATCCATCACCTCGTCGTATTCCAGGATGTTCTTGCGGATGAGGAAGTTCCGCTCCTCGACCTTGCGCTGGGCGCGGCCGACGGACTTGGTCAGCATGGGGTGCTCGATCGCATCGCCTTCCTTCATGCCCAGTCGGCTCAACACGCGCAGGGTGGTCGGGCCTGCGAACATCTTCATCAGATCATCCTCAAGCGACAGGAAGAATCGCGATGAGCCGTTGTCGCCCTGGCGGCCGGAGCGGCCGCGCAACTGGTTGTCGATGCGGCGTGACTCGTGCCGCTCCGTGCCAATCACGTGCAGACCGCCCAAATCCGCGACGTCCTTGAAAAGACGAAGCTTGTGGAGCATGAAGCCGCCGCCGGAATCGAGCGCTGTGAGCAACTGCTTCTCGCTCATCGAACCGGCCTTGTCCGGCGCGCCCCAGCAGTACTCGGTGTACCACTTGCGCAGCAGTCCCAGGCGAATGTCCTCATCGGACATGTTCTGCGCATCGCCCTTGCTCACGCCCAGTTCGCGCGAAGCCATGTGGCGATAGACCGCGGCGACGATCTTGTCCTCGGACATGTCGGGCGTGACCGAGGCCGGACAGATGCCGCGGCGCTTCCAGTGTTCGATCAACTGCGCCGGCGTGAAGGCGCCCAGCTTGATGTCCGTGCCGCGGCCGGCCATGTTGGTCGCGATCATGACCGCGCCCAGTTCGCCGGCGTGGGCGATGATCTCAGCCTCGCGGTCGTGCTGCTTGGCGTTGAGCACCTCGTGCTTGATGCTGTGCTTGCGCATCAGCATCTCGCTGAGCGTTTCCGATTTCTCCACGCTCGTCGTGCCGACAAGCACGGGACGGCCGACATCGTGAAACGCCTTGATCTCATCGACGATCGCCTGCCACTTGTCCTTGGTGGAAATGAACACCAGATCGTTGCGGTCGCTGCGGATCACAGGCACGTTGGTGGGAATGGCGATGACATCGAGTTTGTAGATTTCGTAGAACTCGGTGGCCTCGGTGTCGGCGGTCCCGGTCATGCCCGCGAGCCGCTGGTACAACTTGAAGAAGTTCTGGATCGTAATGGTGGCCATGGTCTGCGTTTCCTGCTTGATGGTCACGCCTTCCTTGGCCTCCACCGCCTGGTGCAGGCCGTCGGACCACTGCCGGCCGATCATCTTGCGGCCGGTGTTCTGATCGACGATGACGACGCTGGGCGTGCCTTCTTCATCGGGCGCGACGACGTAGTCGCGGTCGCGCTGATACACCGAGTGCGCGCGGATGGCCTGTTCGAGCAAGTGCGGCAGGTCCACGTTGTCGCCCACGTAGAACGAACCCAGCCCCGCGGCCTTCTGCGCCTCGGTGATGCCTTCGTGGGTGAGCGTGGCCTTCTTCTTGTCCATCTCCACTTCGTAGTACTGCGTGAACTTGTCGCGCTCGTGCTCGAATTTGGGCAGGCGCGCCTTGGCTTCCTTGAGTTTCTCCTGCAGCGCGGGAACCTTCGCCTTCTCGCGCGCGTTGCGAATGTCGCCTTCCAACCCGGAGATTTCCACCTTGCACGACTGCACTCGCTGGTCGGCGGAATTCCATTCCTTCTGCTTTTCCAGCAGGTGACGGGCGAGCCGGTCCGCCATGGCGTAGCGAGGCGAATGCTCGTGGGCAGGGCCGGAGATGATCAGCGGCGTTCGGGCTTCATCGATGAGAATGGAGTCCACTTCATCGACGATCGCAATGTCGCGCCGCTTCTGCACCTGCTCCTGCGTGGACAGTTTCATGTTGTCGCGCAGGTAGTCGAAGCCGAATTCGCTCGTCGTGCCGTACACCACGTCGCAGCGGTAGGCCTTCTGCTTCTCCGGCGGGGGCTGCATGTGGAACGGATGGATCGCGCCCACGGTGAGACCCAGCGAACGGAAGAACGGAAACGTCCAGTCGCGGTCGCGCTGGACAAGGTAATCGTTCACCGTGACCACGTGCACCTGCTTGCCTTCGAGCGCGGAGAGATAGCACGACAGCGGCGCAACGATGGTCTTGCCTTCACCGGTCTTCATTTCCGCAATGCGGCCTTCGTACAGCACCATCGCGCCGATGATCTGGACATCGAACGGCCGGGCCCGGAACGGCGGCTTGGATTGCGGGTACAACGCGCGCACCGCGTCGTACAGTTCCGGAGGAATGTCCACGAACATCCACGACGGCGCCTCGCTGTGATGGCCCAGCAGGTCGCCTTCCGGCGGGCGTGCCGGAGTGTTTTCGATCTCCGCCTTCACTTTTTCGTAGGCTTGTCGAGCCGCAGGCGGCAGTTGGGATGGATCAAAGTTGTGTTCGGGATTGAAGATGTTGCGGATGCCGACGTTGCGGTCCATGGCTTCCCGCGCGATGGCGAAGACCTCGGGAATCATGTCGGTGGGCTTTTCGCCGTCGGCGATTCGCTTGCGGAACTCATCGGTCTTGGCGCGCAGTTGCTGATCCGAAAGCGTGCGCGTTTCAACTTCGCGGGCCGAGACCTGGTCCACGATGCGCAGCAGCCTCTTGACCATGCGCTCGTTGCGCGTGCCGAAAATCCTCTTGCCTAGCGTGCCAACAATGGGGATACCCATGGAAAACCTCTTGTGTGATTCGCGAAAGATACGAT
>CAMPIL010000197.1 GCA_946886375.1 uncultured Phycisphaerales bacterium | reverse complement strand
TTGAAGCCGCGCAGGGCCGGATACTCGAAGCTGAGCGGTTGGCCGAGCGCGATGCGGCCGTTGCCGCAATCGAGGCGGAGGATATCCTGCACCCTGAGGCGGCGGGTGCAGGTTCGAAGTGATCCATGGCGGGTGGGGCGCGACCCGAAGCATGGATTTGAACATGGCAATGACGAAGTTGAAGCAGACGTGCAAAGGGGGCGCAAGCCTGGTGCGATTGATGGCTTCACGGCCGACCGCGGTCTTCAAGCCGGTGCGCTATTTGTTTCTCATCAGCCACATGCGCAGCCGCAGCAGCCTGCTCAGTCACGTGCTCGGCAGCCATCCGGAGATCACCGGCTATTTCGAATCGCACATCGCGTACAGGCATAAATTGGATTTCGTGCTGTTGCGCCATCGCGTGATGGAATCGCTGGATGGCGCGCCCCTGGGCAGGTACGTGCTGGACAAGGTGCTGCACCGCTGGTACATCACGCCGCAACTGATGAACCGCATGGGCGCGAGGGCGGTGTTTCTGCTTCGCGATCCGGAGTCTTCGCTCAAGTCGCTGGTGGCGTCGAACTTCTTCAACGCCCCCACGCCCGCGGCAACTCTCAAGCGCGCGACGGTGTACTACTTCAAGCAGTTGAAATGGATTCAGAAGTGCTGCGGCGAGTTAAAGACGCGCGGCATCTTCATCGAATCGGAGTCGCTGGTGAATCAGACGCAGCGGAACTTCGAGTTGCTGCAGGAGCGGCTGGAACTCGGTTCGCCATTGTCCGAGTCGTACCAGATGTTCAACGACACCGGCCGCGCCGAATACGGCGACCCGTCGCAGTTGATTCTCGCGGGCCAGATTGTCCGCGACGGCCGGACCAGTTACAGCGAGGCGCCGCAGATTCCCGAGTCGACGGTGATCGAGGCGCGCTACGCCTATGACCAGTGCGCCCAGGCCCTGCGAGAAACGTGCTGGCATCTTGACTGATGGTGCGGAACGTGCGAGAAAGCGGTGGGCGGTCCGGGGTTTTGGAGGTGTTTGTTGCTGGCTTACCTGATTCAAACCCATAGTTCGCCGCGCCAACTTGCCCGGCTGGTCAACGCGCTGAACGGGCCGGAAGTCGAGTTCTTCGTCCACGTGGACCGCAAAGTGGACACGGGGCAGTTCCGCTACCTGATGCGGCGGCAGCGCAACGTGCACTTTGTCTTTCCGCGGCAGATCATCGAGTGGGGCGGATGGGCGATGGTGGAGGCGGAACTGATCCTCATCAAGCGCGCCATCCGCGCCGGCGCCACGCACATGACCCTGCTCAGCGGCACCGATTACCCCGTCTGGAGCAATCGCCGGCTGACGGAGTTCTTTCTCTCCACCAACCAGAATTTCGTTGAGCATTTCCGCATTCCCAGCGTGTACTGGGACCGCGGCGCGCTCAACCGCGTGCGGCAATACTGGCTGTGCGATGATCCCATTCGCATGAAGAGCGAATTGTGGTATCGCACTTTCGGCAAAGTGTGGCGCAGCGTCTGGCATCGCGTCATCCGCCGGTACACCAACCTGGCGTTCAAGGTGGGGTACGAAATCGGCATTCACCGCAAGATGCCCGCCAACATGGCGCCGTACGTCGGCAGCCAATGGTGGTCGATCTCGCGCGAGTGTGGCGAGTACCTGCTCGATTTCGTGCGCAGCAATCCCAAGGTCGTGAGGTTCTACCGCCACAGTCACGTGCCGGACGAGGGGTTCATCCAGACCGTATTGATGAATTCACCCCTCAAGCCCACGATCGTGAACGACAATCTTCGCTACGTGGAATGGGATGGCGGGTTCAACCCGCGCGTGCTGGAGATTGGCGACTTGGATGCGGTGGTGAAGTCCGGCAGCGCGTTTGCGCGCAAACTCTCACTGAACTGGATAAAAGACGTTTCGGGGCGGTCGATATCCAGCGAGGCCCTGATGCTGGCGATGGATGCGCGGCGGAAAGCCGAAGAAGAAACCTGGAGCGCGCAGCGAGCCGCGCGGGAAATCGAATTGCGCAACGGCAAGGCCGCGGCCCGCGAGGTGGAGACCAACGGCCACGGCCGGGCCGAATCAGCCGCGCTGCGCCGCGCGGGCATCGTGGTCGATGTCGCTCAGACCGCCACGCCCGCCGGCCGCGAAGCCACCGCGCCGCCCTTGGCCAAGAATCCAATCACCTGATTGGCGACGTACTCCAGTTGCGTCTTGGTCAGCTCGGGGTAGATCGGCAGGGCGAGGGTTTCGTTGGCTGCGGATTCAGACTGCGGCAGGTCGCCGACCTTTCCGCCTAGATACTTGAAGCATTCCTGAAGGTGCAGCGGAACGGGGTAGTAGATTTCGGTGCCGATCTTCTGATCGGTGAGGTGCTTGCGCAATGGATCGCGCTGGGAGGCGGGCACGCGGATGACGTACTGGTTGTAGATGTGCCAGGCCTTGGGTCCGGCGGTCTGCGGCGTGCGCAGCGGGAAGCCGCCAGCGGAAAGAGGAGTCTTGGAGGTCTTTGCGCCGGCGGCGGCGAACGCCTTGTCGTAAAAGGCAGCGTTGGCCTGCCGGCCCTTGGTCCAGTTGTCCAGGTGCGGCAGTTTGACCTTCAGCACCGCGGCTTGGATGGAATCCAATCGCGAGTTCACGCCAATGACCTTGTGATAGTACTTGGGCTTTCCGCCATGCACGCGGAAGATGGACATTCTGTCGGCCAGATCGGGATCATTGGTGGTGAGGATGCCGCCGTCGCCGAACGCGCCGAGATTCTTGGAGGGGAAGAAACTGAAGCAGCCGATCGCGCCGCGCGTGCCGACGCGGTAGCCTTGTTCATCGCGCGTGCCGATGGCCTGCGCGCCGTCTTCAACGATCGGCACGCCCAACTCCTTGCCCAAGGCAATGAACGCGTCCATGTCGGCGGCCTGACCGAACAGGTGCACGGGCATGATCGCCTTGAGGTTCTTGCACTTTTTCGCAGCGGCGCGGGCCGACTGCGGATCCATGTTGTAGGTCACCGGGTCAATGTCGGCGTACACGGGCTTGGCGCCGACCTTGGTGATGTAGCCGCCGGTGGCGAAGAACGTGAACGAGGGGCAGACGACTTCATCGCCCGGCCCCACACCCAGCGCGGCCAGCGCGATCATGATGGCGTCGGAACCCGAAGCGCAGCCGATGGCGAATTTCGCGCCGACATAATCGGCGATCGCCTTTTCAAGTTCAGCCACGTCCGGTCCCATGATGAAGTGCTGGCTTTCCACGACGCGCTCGATCGCGGCCTTGATGTCGTTCTTGATGGTGGCGTACTGGGCCTTGAGATCGAGCAGCGGAACGTTGATGGGTGGGGTGGTCATGGGTTTTGCGATTTCAATTTGCGATATCAGATTGAAGAAACAGGCTGAGGACGCGGCCTGATTGCCTTTTGCTTTCTGCCCGGCGGTTTATTTTTTCCCCTGCGATTCGTGAAGCGGCGCAATGGACTCGCCGCAATTCTCGTATTGGTTGCCGCACGCCTGGCACTGAAGCGTCTGGCCCTTTCCGGGGGAGGATTTCGGGAGCGTGTGGCCGCAGCGGCAGACCCAACCGATTCGCCGCGCCGGCACGCCGACCATCAGGCCGTAGGCGGGAACGTCCTTGCTCACCACCGCGCCGGAGCCGATGAGGGCGTACTGGCCGATTTCGGTGCCGCACACGATGGTGCAGTTGGCGCCCATGCTCGCGCCCTTGCGGATCACGGTCTTGACATATTCATCGCGCCGGATGATTTCGCTGCGCGGGATGAGGATGTTGGTGAACACCATGGATGGCCCGCAGAAGACGTCGTCCTCGATGACCACGCCGGTGTAGATGGAAATGTTGTTCTGCACCTTGACGTTGTTGCCCAGGGTGACCTCCGGCGAGACGACGACGTTCTGGCCCAGATTGCAGTTCTCGCCGATGGTGCAGTTCTTCATGATGTGCGAAAAGTGCCAGATCTTTGTGCCCTTGCCGATGGTGCAGGGCTCATCGATGTAGCACGATTCATGAACCGTGACGCCCGGGTGTTTGGATGAATCGAAAGTCGGCATGGAGTTGACCGCAGAATGAACGCAAATGAACGCAGATGAGGAACGAGCGGGAATCAGGGGTGCAATGTGTTGATGGTCTGAGTCAAGCGCCGCAAGCCGCAGGAATGCACAATCAGGTTCATTTCATCTGAGTTCATCAGCGTTGATCTGCGGTTTCAGTTCTTGACAGGTACCGGCGAAGTCTTTGCATTCAGGCTCCACGTGCCCGTGAACGGAACTGGGTTGCCGTTGGTCATGAGCGAGCGCTGGGCCGCGTGCAGAATCTGCAGCACGCGCAGCCCGTTGAGGCCATCGGTGCGGGGAGTCTGGCGGGTTTCGATCGCGTTGATGAAGTGCAGGCATTCAGCCTTCAGCGGCTCATCCGCGGGGTACTGCACCTTCACGCCTTCGCCTTTCACGGGAATCGGCTGGCCCTGCTTCCAGTCCACGCGCTGATCGTACAGCACCAGTTCCTTGGCAACGTCGTCGAACGATGCCATCTTCTTGGAGCCGACGACCACGAGTTTCTGTTCCTTGAACGGGTGCAGCCAACTCACGAAGATGTGGCTGCGCACGCCGTTGTCAAACAGAAGTTGCGTCACGGTGACGTCAGCGATGTTCGGGCTGACGTAGCAGCCACCGGTAGCGACGACTTCAAAGGGCATCGCGCCGACCAGTCGCAGAATCACCGCGATGTCGTGCGGGGCAAACGACCACAGCGCGTTTTCTTCGGTGCGAATCTTGCCAAGGTTCAGACGATTGGAAATGACGTAGCGGATCTTTCCCAACTCGCCGGCCTTGATCAGTTCCTGCAACTTGAGGATCGCGGGGTGATATTCCAGGAGGTGGCCGACCATCAGGATTCGGTCGGCGGCATCGGCGCGGACGACCAGGTCGCGCGCCTCATCCACGTCAATCGTCAGCGGCTTTTCGACAAACACGTCCTTGCCCGCGGCGATGGCGCGGCAGGCCATGTCGTAGTGCGTCTCGGCGGGCGTTGCGATCATCACCCCCCGAATCTCCGGGTTGGAAAGCACTGGTCCGGGGTCTGCGAAGATGCAGGCATTGGGCGCGATTTCCTTCGCCGCCTTCTGCCCAGAATCGGATGGATCGACCACCGCGCCCAGCCGTCCGATCTGCTGCACGGTGCGCACGATGTTGCGTCCCCAACCTCCACAGCCGAACACCGCGATGTCTGCACCGTGCGTCAAGCGTCTCCTCCGCGTTGATGACCCCAGCAAAACGAGCCCCGTAATCTATCGGTTCGCCAGATGAGGGTCAATCATCCGGATTCTTGCGCGTTCATGCGGTTATCACGCCAAAAACCGGGCTTTCGGGCATGCGAGCGGGCCATAACAGCCGGCGGAGCGAGCAGAAAACAAAACCCCTCTTCAAAACGAAGAGGGGCTTGGATTGAATGAGTAGACCAGCGTGGACCTATTGCGGCGCGTTCTGGATCACCGATGCCAGTTGGGTCAGTGTGATCTTGTGAATCTTGGTGAAATGCTGGCTGTCGGTTTCATTCGGTTGGATCTCGACCGCGAACACGGCCTTGGCGCGCTGGCTGAGAACATACAGCGGGTGCGTGGGCGCGTAATTCTGCTTGCTCAGGAAACGCCAGTACGGATCGGCTCCCCACCAGACAAGCCCCGTGGCGCGCTTACCATTGTGGCTGACGTTGAAGACTTCCTTCACGTGGTTCTGAAATTCGGTGGCGGGAATGAGTTTCAATCCGACGTTGGGGTTACCATCGAAATAGCGCGGCCAGACGTAGGCGAACACCGGCTTGCCATCGGCCAGTTCCAGCGCGAGCGCGACGGTGTCGCGCACGTATTCGATGTTCTCGCTGGGCAGGAAGAACTGTTCGCCGAGCGCGTACATCGAATACACCGAGGGATACACGTGATCTACCTTGTTGATGATGGGCTTGAGCGCCATGGCGCGCTGGTGCACGGCAAGTTCATCCTGCACGTGATACGGCCGCGCGGGCAGGCCGTAGAACCCCACCTTGGCGCTGGGACGCATGGACTTGAAGATTTCGGCGGCCTTGACGTACTCGGCCACGGTGCGGCTGAACAGCACCGGAGTGGTCGGGCCCACAAGGTAATCCATCGCACGGCCTTCCCAGTCCAGGCACACCGGACCGGTGTAAGTGGTGGGGACCATGCGGCGGATGGCATCGCGGAACGCACGCTCATCCAGGAACGCATCGTTGTTCAGGTCGATGCCGTCGTGCTGGTAAATGATGATTCCCTGCGATGCGCCCTTCTGCACGTATTGCGTGGAGACGGCGGCGGTAACCGTTTCATTCACAAAGAACTTGCCTTGCGGCGGCGACGAAGGCCAGGCGAGCAGGCTTTCGCCGCTGACGGCAAGCGCGATGAGCGCCGCCGCGACGCCCACGATGCGGCGCAGGCCCCGGCCCGCGCCAATCTGTGATGTGACGCAACCAAAACGATGACGATGCATGACTCTCTCCTTCGACGGGTCAACGAACCAATGACGAACTGGATGAAGAGCCGACGGCGGCAACCGGGGCGTCGTCGGGCCCAAACGATCAGGTTGTTGAAAGAGGCTCTCTCTCTTTCACAGGCAGGCGACGAAGTGGCGTGCAACGCACGTGCGTTCCACATCGCCGAGCGTGCATTGTCACTCCACCCGGCTGTAATGCAAGAGTGAAATGCTAAAGATTGCGCAAAAGCGCGACGTTGAAAGCAAGGTGGCAACTTCTGCGCACGCGCTGAATTCAGACCAAGACCGTCTCTTGTAAATCACTGTTGCATAATGACTTGCGCCGAGAAACCCCGGCCGCGCGAACCGCACAAGGCACGGACCTGGAACGCGATGATTCTGAATCGCGCCGGTA
>CAMPIL010000196.1 GCA_946886375.1 uncultured Phycisphaerales bacterium | reverse complement strand
GTCCGCAGGTAAGGACTGGAGCAAGGAACTCAACAATCTGTATGTCAGTCCGATCATCGCGGAGGCACTGCTCAAGGCTGACCACAACTTTGCTCCCGACATCAAGCAGGTGCGGGCTCTCCTGAAGGAGAACTTCCCTCAGCGTGACGACATCAGCACCAGCGACCTGATCGCCACGATCCGCGAAGTGCTGGCTCATGATGGTGAGTTGCCATGCACGATCATCGTGCTCGATGAGGTGCAGCAGTACATCGGCGATTCGCACGAACGTTCCGTGCTCGTCTCCGAAGTCGCCGAGGCCCTGTGCAAGCAACTCGATAGTCGCGTCATGCTCGTCGGCGCGGGTCAAACCGCATTGTCGGGTGCGCACCAATTGAACAAACTCATGGGCCGATTCACGATTCCTGTGGAGTTGGCTGATGCTGATGTCGAGACCGTGATCCGCAAGGTCCTTCTCGCCAAGAAGCCGGACAAGGTCGAAGCCATCCGAAAGTCACTCGCGGCGCACGCCGGCGAGATTGAGCGCCAGCTTGCCAGCACCGCCATCGGAACGAAGTCTGAGGATCGCAATATCGTCGTTGAAGACTACCCCTTGCTACCCGTCCGACGCCGCTTCTGGGAGCACGCACTGCGGGCCGTTGATGCGCCCGGCACGACCGGCCAGCTCAGAACGCAGTTGCGCATTGTGCACGACGCGCTAAATGAACTGGCTGAAGAGCCCATCGGAACCGTCGTATCCGCTGACTTCATGTTCGAAGACCAGCGAGCGTTCCTTCTACAGCACAATGTGCTCCTCCGTGAACTGGATGAACGAATTCGAGGGCTGAAGGACGGAACCGACGACGGCAACTTGGCACAACGCATCTGCGGTTTGGTGTTTCTCATCCGAAAACTCCGGCGCGAACCCGGTGTAGACATCGGGGTGCGTGCGACGCCCGAAATGCTCGCCGACCTCCTTGTCCGTGACCTTGGCAACGACGGCCCCAAGGTTCGGAAGAACGTCCCTCGGGTCCTTGCAGATCTGGTCGAGAAGGGCATCCTCATTCAGATCGACGAGGAGTACAGCCTTCAGACGCGCGAGAGCAGCGAATGGGAGAAGGAATTCCGGAATCGAGTCAGTCGGGTGAACAACAGCGAGAATGAAATTGCGCACAAGCGTGACGCCCATTTGCGCGACGCGGCCGGCGAAGCAGTGCATGGCGTCAAGCTCCAACATGGCAAGAGCAAGGAGGCGCGGAAACTCGCCATGCACTTCGGCGAGGATGCACCGGATGTTCGTGGCCACGACATTCCCGTGTGGGTGCGCGACGGGTGGAACACTGGAGAGAAGGACGTATTGTCCGCAGCGCGCGAAGCCGGCAACGACAGTCCAATCATTTTTGTGTTCATTCCCAAACTCAGCGACGAACCCCTGCGCAAGCGGATTGTTGAGTTCGAGGCTGCTGAAGGCACGCTTCAGTTCAAAGGCGTCCCCAGCACCGCTGAGGGGCGCGAGGCTCGCAGCGGCATGGAAACGCGCCGCAAGGCTGCCGAGGCATACCGAGAGGAACTCGTCACCGAAATCGTTCGGTCCGCCAAGGTCTTCCAAGGCGGCGGCACCGAGATGCACGCCCTCAGTTTCCCAGAGAAGATCAAGGACGCCGGCGAAGCGTCGCTCGACCGACTGTTTCCGCGTTTCCGCGAGGCCGATGTCGATGCACGCAAGTGGGAGCAAGCCATCGGCCGCGCTCGCAACCGTGACGAGACCCCCTTCAGTGTGGTCGATTGGACCGGCCCGACTGATCAGCATCCGGTCTGCAAGGCCGTGCTCGCCGAAATCGGCGCTGGCAAGAAGGGCCGCGATATTCGTGGCACGTTTGAGAGCAGCCCGTACGGTTGGCCACGTGACGCCGTTGATGCGGCACTCATCGCTCTTCACGCCGGCGGGCACCTTCGAGCCACTTACAACGGCACGCCGCTTGCACCGGGCCAGCTCGATCAGGCCAAAGTCCCGGTCACCGAGTTCCGCGTCGAATCAGTCAACCTCACGGCGCGCGACAAGATCAAACTCCGTGGCCTGTTCCAGTCGGCCGATGTTTCGTGTAAGGCCAACGAGGAAGAATCCAAGGCTGGCGAGTACCTGGCTGTGCTTGAAGACCTCGCCGAAAGCGCTGGCGGCGATGCGCCATTGCCGCAACGCCCATCAATCACGCATCTGATCGAGATCAAGTCCAAGGCGGGCAACGAGCAGTTGGCCGCGCTCCTCGACAATCATGACACGCTTCAGAAGCAAGCCGATGCATGGGGGCGGCTGGCCAAGTTGAACAGAGACCGTTGGCCTCGATGGGCCACGCTTGATGGCCTGCTTCGCCATGCCGAACGCCTGCCGGTTGCAGAGGAAATCAAGCCGCAGGCCGACGCCATCGTGCGTGACCGCACTTTGCTCGACGCCACCGACCACGTCTCGCCGCTGTGCAAAAAGCTCGAGCACGCCCTTCGAGACGCGCTGAAGAAGGCGAACGATGGTTGCCGGCGCGTGTTCGACAGCGAGATGAAGGCGCTGACGGAATCTGAGACGTGGAAGCAACTCCCCAAAGAGAAGCAGGCCCGAATCGCCAAGGCGCACAACCTCGTTTCCGTGCCCGACCTTGATATTTCTGATGAGCACAAGCTGCTTGTCGCCTTGGGATCGCGCTCGTTGGACAGTTGGGATGAACTCGCGGCCGCTCTACCGACTCGATTCGCCGCCGCCAAGACCGACGCAGCCAAGGAGCTCGAGCCCAAGACGCACACCGTTCGTCTCTCCAGCGACACGCTGCGGACTGAGGCGGAGGTGAAGGCGTGGCTGTCTCAAACGGAAACCCGACTCCTCTCCAAACTCAAGGACGGCCCCATCGTCATCGGCTGACCTGCCCATGCCTCCACTTGATCCACAACTTCGCCGCCGACTGGAGAACACGGTGGTCGCTGCGCGCGGCGAGGCAGAGGCAGGCGCGCGCGCCGCATTGCAGTCCCTCGGCGTGCATCATCACGAGCCATACGGCCACATGAAGCCTGCGGAACGTGCGTTGCGCAACCATTTGCGCGCACGCGCCCGTCAACTTGGCGACACGCAGAACGCCCGCGGCGAACTCACCGTTGACCATCTGGCCCATGAGTGCGCGTACGAGCACTGGCACCGCATGCTCTTCGCCCGATTCCTGGCGGAGAACAATCTGCTGATCGACCCGCAGATGAAGGTCGCCGTCTCGCTGAAAGAGTGCGAGGAAATCGCAGAAAAAGAAGGCGTTGTGGGGGGCACGTGGGCGCTGGCCGGCCGATTTGCCCAGTCGATGCTGCCGCAGATCTTCCGGCCTGATGATCCGCTCCTGTCGATCACGCTGCCGACCGAGCGTCGTGTGGCATTGGAGGGCCTGCTCGCCGACCTTCCCCCAGCTGTGTTCACCGCCGATGACTCGCTCGGCTGGGTGTACCAGTTCTGGCAGCGCGATGCCAAGAACGCCGCCAACGATGGCGTGAAGTCCGGCGTGAAAATCGATGCCGACACGCTGCCGGCTGTCACACAATTGTTCACCGAGCACTACATGGTGCTCTTCCTGCTGCATAACACCATCGGCGCTTGGCATGCCGGCAAGGTGCTTTCCGCTCGTGCCACAGAAGCGGCGAAGTGCGCTAGCGAAGCTGATGTGCGCCGACTCGTGGCACTGCCCGGATACGACTATGAGTTCCTGCGATTCGTCAAAGATGACATCGTCGGCGGGGCTGGCTGGCGTCCCGCAGCCGGAGTGTTCGAGGGCTGGCCGAAACACGCCAAGGACCTGAAGGTGCTCGATCCCTGCTGTGGATCGGGACACTTTCTTGTCGCTGCGCTGGAGCTGCTCGTGCGCGTTCGCATGCAGGAAGAACGCATGTCGGTCGCCGATGCGATCGCGGGAGTGATCGGCAACAACCTCTTTGGCCTTGAAATCGACCTGCGCTGCACGCAGATTGCCGCCTTCAACGTCGCTATCGCGGCGTGGAAGATGATCGGCAAAGTGATCCCACTGCCTGACCTTCACATCGCCTGCAGCGGCATCGGGCCATCCGCCACGCTGGAGCAATGGCTCAAGCTCGCCGGCCCCGGAACTAAGGCGTGGGATTCACTTCCCGTGCATGGCCGCGAGCCAGTGAAAAACGGCCTTGCCAATCTACATCGACTCTTTTCACAGGCTCCCGAACTTGGATCGCTGCTGAATCCTGATGAACTGCCAAGCGATCTCATCACCGCCGACTGGGAGACGATGCAGCCATTCCTCGCAGCTGCTCTGAAGGCAGAGTCGGCCGATGAGAACATCCTCGCACAGGCAGTCGCGGCACAGGGCATGGCAAAGGCAGCCGAGATTCTTGCTGGCCCAACTGATGGCTACACGCTTGCAGTTACGAACGTGCCATACCTCGCCATGCGCCGGCAAAGTCCGCCACTTCGAGCCCACTTGGAAGCAAATCTCTCGGAGGCCAAGGCAGATTTGGCGACGGCGTTCATTGATCGATTCATTGGCATGCGGCCCACTGCCTGTTCGCTCGCGGCAGTGACTCCTCAGCACTGGCTCTTTCAAGATTCATACACAGAATTGCGAGGACGACTACTACAGCAACGCTCTTGGCATTTGGTGGCGAAGCTTGGTCCGGGCGCTTTCGAGACAATTACGGGCGTGATCGTGAACGTCGCATTGGTGGTGCTCGGTGAATCACGGCCTGAACAAACACATGTCATCGCCGGCCTCGACTGCATCACTGAGCCAAGTGCGACCCTCAAAGCCGAGCACTTACGTACTGGCATTGTTCTGCGTGTTACCCAGCAAGAGCAGCGAGACAACCCGGACAGTCGAGTCACTCTGGGAGTTGTCGAGCGATCTGCGACGCTTCAAGATCATGCCGATGCACCGCAAGGAATCATTACAGGTGATCTCGATTGCTGGCAGCGCAAGTTCTGGGAGGTTGCGGGATTCGATGATCGATGGAAGCCCTTTCTAAGCACAACATCGACGCCAAGAGACTACGCCGGGCGCGACAACGCTGTGGACTGGCTAAACGAGGGCCGCGAGATGATTCGTCCTCGTACTGGAAACGTGGCGATCGGTAGGCGCGGTGTTGCAATTAGCCAAACTGGCAATTTGCCGGCGAGCCTCTATTGCGGAGAGCTCTACGACGGAAACGTTGCGCCCATCGTTCCGCACCACGAGTCAGATTTGCCAGCGATTTGGGCGTTTTGTTTGTCCGACGACTTTCAGAAGGCATTGCGCATCATCGATAAGAACATGAAGGTAACAAATGGTGTGCTGCTGAAGGCTCCATTTGACGTTCAGACTTGGCAGGACCGGGCACATCAACAGTTTCCAGATGGAGTCCCCGAGCCCGAGTCTGATGATCCAACGCAATGGCTATTTCACGGTCACCCGTCAGCAGTGACAGATGAGGGTGTCCTTCAAGTTGCGACCGTTCGGCTCGCTGGCTACCAATGGCCGGCAGAACTCGATCCAGATATGCGCCTCGCTGTCGAGGCTCGCGAGTTGGTCGATGAGTGCCAAGCGCTGGACCATTTCGCAGATGATGACGGGGTCGTCCCGCTCGTTCCAATGCGAGGCGAGGTCGCAGCGGAGAGCCGCTTGCGTGACCTGCTTCGCGCCTCGTTTGAAGGAGATTGGTCAAGTGCGAAAGAGGCATCGCTCCTCGCAGCCACATCTGGCTCCGCGGCTACGAGTTTGGACGATTGGCTGAAAAACCGATTCTTCGACCAGCATTGCGCCCTCTTCGGGCATCGACCATTTGTCTGGCACATCTGGGACGGCCGCAAGAAGGACGGCTTTGGCGTGCTTGTGCATTACCATCGCCTCGTCGCGCCCGATGGCGCTGGCAGGCAACTGCTGGAGAAGATCACTCACGGCTACCTCGGCGATTGGATCAACCGCCAGCGCGATGAAGTGAAGGCAAACAAGGACGGTGCGGAGGCCCGCCTCGCCGCCGCGCTCGACCTCCAGAAGAACCTCGAAGCAATCTTGGTCGGCGAGCCGCCGTACGACATCTTTGTGCGCTGGAAGCCGCTGCACGAGCAGCCGATCGGATGGGAACCGGACATCAACGACGGCGTGCGGATCAATATTCGCCCGTTCATCGAGGCCGGCGTGCTGCGCGGCAGAGTGAATGTGAAGTGGACGAAAGATCGCGGCAAGGAACCGCAGTCGCTCCGCCCGCGCGCGGACTTCCCGTGGTTCTGGGGCTGGGACGAGCACGCCGAAGACTTCGCCGGCGGCACCACCTTCCACGGTGACCGCTTCAACGACCTGCACTACACGAACGCATTCAAGCAAGCGGCCCGCGAGCGCAAGGCGCAGGAGGCGACAGCATGACCTCCGTGAAGCACGCGCCGCACAATTGGATTTCCACGATAGCGTTCCGCCTGTTCCGTCGGAAGATGCAATCGCTGAGTGCGACCTATTGGACGTTTCAGCTGGGCATTCACGCAGTGCAAGAGCGGCTACAGGGGGTAAATGGCGACAAGATGGTGGTCCATGAAATCAAGCCGCCGTTCAATCTGGGAATGCTCCCCGAGGATGCAGATACGTTTCTCTCTGGTGTCGATGAGCGGTGTGGAATCCATCGACTTCACCTACTTGTGGTCGGAATGGCAACGCTGGAGGCGTACCTAAAGGATTCAATTCGCCTCCATGTGGCCGGCCTTGGACACGCTAACGGAATTGAAAAGCTGGATGAAGTTGGCAAGGCGATTGCCGCGCCAGTGTCGCGGCGTTCGACCGTTCCATCGATGGTTGACTACGCAGGTCACCTGCTCGGAATCGACTTTCAGCCGGTGATGCCAGATCTGGAGCGTGCGTACAAGCTCAGATGTGCTGCAGCACACAATGGCGGAGTGGCGACCACAAGGACACTTGAGGAG
>CAMPIL010000195.1 GCA_946886375.1 uncultured Phycisphaerales bacterium | reverse complement strand
CATGTGTTGCCAACACGACCGGCAGACCGTCGCCAACCAGGGCAACGGGCCGGGTGTATTCTCATATTCCTATGGTTACCGTTTCGCTGGCGATGATTTGGCCGTCTATCGCACCGTCATGGCGTACGAACCGGGAGAGCGCATCCCGTATTTCTCCAACCCCGCCATCAACTACCAGAACCAGCCCATCGGCCTGCCCGAAGGCCACACTGATATCAACGGCAATCCCGATTCTGCGGACAATGCGCGCACCATCAACGAAACCGCGCCCATCGTGAGCGAGTTCCGCCCCACCGCGCCTTCGACGGGCGGCGGGACTTCGCCGCTGTCATGGCCGACGCCTTCGATCATCCAACCTGTGGATCTGCTGGCCGGCGATCACTTTGGCTGGTCGGTTGCGATGGATGGCGATCTGGCGATCATCGGAGCGCCGGATGATGACGGCAAGGTGCTTCTGAACACCGGCGCGGCGTACGTGTATCGGCGCAGCCCCGAAACCAAGACGTGGGAGTTGCTCTACAAACTCTTCGCCGACGACGGAATGACCAATGACCGCTTCGGCTACGCAGTGGACATTCGCGATGGGCCCGAGGGATTCGCGCTGGCGGCGGTCGGCGCGTACCAGACCGACGACGGCGGGCGCGATTCGGGCGCGGCGTACGTCTTCCGCCTGGGACCCACAAGCGCGAGTCAAGAACCCAAACTTCTGGCCGATGACAAGATGCCAAACGATCAGTTCGGCCGCGCCGTCGCCTTGGCGCGCGGCACGACCGAGGAACTCGTGCTCATCGGCGCGTATCTGGACGATTTCCCCACCACCAACTCCGGATCGGTGTACCTCTTCCGCAACACCGTGGGCGGGTGGACGCAGGATTCGCACTTCAAGGCCAAGGACACTCTGCCGGACGATCAATTCGGCGTGTCGCTGGCGCTGTCGATTGACCCGGCGACGCAGGAGCCCGTCGCGCTGATCGGTGCGTGGATGGATGATCATAATTTCACTTTCAACGCAGGCTCGGCGTATGTGTTCCGCTACACCGAACTTGGCTGGATGGAGTCGGCAAAACTCATCGCGCCGTTCCCGGAACTCGGCGATCAACTCGGACTCTCGGTGAGTCTTGACGCCAGCACCGGCACTCTGGCCGCGCTCGTCGGCGCATGGATGACCGATACCGCCGCGACCAACACGGGCGTGGCGTACGTGTTCCGACAGACGGGAAAAGATTGGGTGCTCGACGGCCGGCTCACCGCCGCCGATCCGCAGGCCAACGCGCGCTTGGGCGTCAGCGTGTCGTTGTACGGCGACCGCGCGCTGGTGGGCGCGCATCTCCATGACGCTTCGATGCTGCTGGTTAATACCGGCGCGGCATACGTCTTCCACAAGCACGGACTTGGATGGATTCAGGAGGCCAAGATCACCGCGCCCCAGCAGGAATTGCAGGATCAATTCGGATTCAGCGTCGCCCTTCGGGAGAATCGCGCGTTCATCGGCGCGATCCAGCGCGAGTTCGACGTGCAGACCGACGCCGGCGCGGTGTACATCACCGAAGGCGTCGCCGTGACCGACTGCAACAAGAACGGCGTGCTGGATCAATGCGACATCGAATTCGCGACCAGCCTGGACGCCAACGGCAACGGCGTGCCGGATGAATGCGATCCGGTCTCCTGTCCCGGCGACCTTGCGCCCTCAGGTTCGCCCGATGGCCTGGTGAACGTGAGCGATCTTCTGGCGGTGATCAACGCGTGGGGCCCGTGTCCGGTTCCGCCGGCGACCTGCCCCGCGGACATCGCACCCTCCGGCGCACCCGATGGCTTGGTGAACGTGAGCGACCTGCTTGCGATCATCAACGCGTGGGGACCGTGCGCGCCGTGATGATCGACTTTGCGATTGCATGTTCACGTGCAGTTTTCTGTTGAATCCCAACAGACTCTCTGTACGCTGATGACATCGCCGGTGGGTTTGATCGTCGCCGACCGATGACGTCGCCACGCGCCCAGGGAGAACGCCGCATGTCCAGCCGTATGGTTTCCACAATCGTTACGCTTGTCGCGTCGCTCGGAATTGCCGCTGCTCCCGCGCTCGGCGCGGTCGAATCTGCGATGACCACGCCCGCTGGTTCCTCCGCCACCGTGCGCATCGTCATGACCCTTTCGACGGCGTTCGGCAACAGCACCGATGACGACACCCGCACCATGACGACCACCGGCACGGCGAGCGCGGCGTTCGTGCGCAACGCCGCGCCCTTCAGCGCGACTCAGGTCAACGCCATGCAGTTGTCGTTTGCGAACACCACGTTCACGTTCAGTTTCTTCTGTCCGTTTTGCCAGACGCTGAACGTGAATTTCCAGAACCTGCAGTTGACGCTGGCGCAGCCGATCTGCTCGCCCATTGCCGCCGGAGGCGCGGTTGCCTTTCCCACGGCGATGGTTCGCTTCACCGGTTCGTACACCACCACCGGCATCGCGGCCAGCAGCGGGTCCTTCGACAACATCGGCCCGGGCGCACTCAACGCGCGCGTGACGAATCCCACCGCGTCCACGGTCAAACTTGATCAACTCACCATTGCAGACCAGGTCATTGTGATTGATCCGGCAGCACTTCCGCCGCCTTTGACCGGACTCACGATCACGATTCAGCCGAACATCAGCAACACCACCTTGTCCGGCGCGTTCGCGGCCGGCGCGAATTCTTACGATGCCGACGCCGACGGCGCCCTCGACGCCTGCGACACCTGCACCGATGTCGATGGCGATGGCTACGGCGATCTTGGTTTCCCCGCCAACACCTGCGCTCTGGACAACTGCCCAACCGCGTTCAATCCCGATCAGATCGACACCGATGGCGACGGCCTGGGCGATGCCTGCGATGCGCCGCCATGTCTGGCCGATCTTGCCCCGACGCCTTTGGACGGCGTGGTGAACGTGAATGACCTATTGGAGGTCATCAACTGGTGGGGCCCGTGTCCAGGCTGTTCGGCCGACATCGCGCCCGCGATTCCCGACGGCGTGGTGAATGTGAACGACCTTCTGGCAGTGGTCAATTCGTGGGGCGCGTGTCCCTGACGTTCTGCCCCTGGCACGCACGGCACGGCGAACGCTGCAAAATCCCCTTCCCTTACAGCCATCATTTGTTAGACTGCATCGCTTGAGAGTGAGACCTGTTCCGCAAGCCCCGCGCATGCCAATGCGACGCTTCCGGAATGGGTCTCATGTGTTGTACGGCGTCCATGGCTGATGCAGGCACGCGCGGCTGGTGAGTCAAACCGCGCAGCCCTGCCGGAGGAAAAACTTGCAATGCGCTTTCGCGGAATTCTCGCAGTCACTGTGCTTGGCGGTCTTGGTCTGATTTCATCCGGGCTCGCCGAGCCTGGCGCGAAAAGTCATCGCGCCTCGAGTGCGCCTGGTCAGTCCATCAACTATTCGCTCACCCTTGGCGAGCAGCAATTCGACTTGCGCGATGGCGATCCGCAACTGCCCCAGGGCTGGAGCAACGTTCGCGATGACGTGAAGGATCTGCATCTGGTGCAGTTTGATGGTCCAATCAAGTCGCGCTGGCTGGATCAACTCAGCGATGCGGGCATGGAAGTGATTCAATATCTTCCGCCGTACACTTACATCATTTGGGGATCGACCGCGGATCGCGTTGACCTGAACAACAAGGTTGAAAGCGTGCGGGCCACCGGCGCGTTCGCGCCGGCCTACCGCGTGCTGCCGCGCTGGCGCAATCTCGCCGCCGATCTGATTGATGTTGATGTGCTGATGGTTCGCGCCGCGGACACCAACGCGGTGGTGGGCGAGATTGAAGCCGCAGGCGGGCGCTTGAACAGCCGCGCTGCACTTAATGATGTTTTTGAGGCCGCGTCTTTTCACATGCCCGGCGGCGCGATTCAGCATATCTCGCAGATTCCAGGCGTGTACACCGTTCAGCCGCTCGCCACCGATGGCGGGCTTCGCGGCGAGATGAGCAACCAAGTCAATGTCGGAAACTACAACGCCTCCAACCAGGTTTTCCCCGGTTACATGACGTGGCTGGCGAGCGTCGGATTGAATGGCGCGGGCGTGAAGATCGCCAACGTGGACGGCGGCGTACTCGACACGCACCCCAACCTCATCAGCCGCATGGCTCCATGCGTGGGCTCATCCTGCGGCGGCGCGACTTCCAATTCACACGGAACCCACACCGCTGGCACGATGGTCGCGGACAACTCCTCAGGCGTGCTTGACAGTTTCGGGTTCGCGCGCGGCATGGGTGTCGCGCCCGGGGCGCAACTCGTCGAGCAGTTGTACAACCCAACCTACACGCAGGCCAACGGCATGCTTGAACTCATGAAGCAGTCCTACGCCAATGGCGCTTCGCTCTCGGGCAACAGTTGGGGGCCTTCCGGTTCGCCGCTTGGCTATGACAACAAGACCATGCAGTGCGACATCGGCGTGCGCGATACGAATTCGTCCCTCGCAGGCGATCAGCCGCTGACGTTTGTGCTTTCAATCATGAACGGCAACGGCGGCACAAGCACGCAGGGCACGCCTGATGAGGCAAAGAACATCTTCTCCATCGGTTCAACCAAGATGCAGAACTCCGGCTCGGGCTCACAGATTCTGCAGATCAATGACGTGTCTTCCAATTCCGCGCACGGGCCGTGCCTGGATGGCCGGAAGATTCCGCACCTCGTCGCGCCGGGATGTTACGAAGATTCTACATCGACCAGCAACGGATACGCGCTGCTGTGCGGCACGAGCATGGCCTCGCCGCACGTCTCAGGCGGCGTGGCCCTGTTCATTCAGTATTACCGCACGCTGCCCACGTACACGGTTGATCCCAGTCCCGCGCTGGTGAAGGCTGCGTTCCTGCCCGTCGCGCATGACCTTGCGGGCAACGTTGATGCCGACGGCGGATTGCTTGGGCATCCCTTCGACAACAAGCAGGGTTGGGGCCGCATGAACCTTGCCGCGGTGGTGAATCCGCCCGCCAGCAGCGTGCAATACTTCGACCAGCAGGTGATTCTGGACAACACCGACGAGCAGTGGACCACCAGCATGTCGCCGTTGGACGCAAGCAAACCGATGAAGATCATGCTGGTGTGGACCGATGCGCCCGGCCACGGTTTGGGCAGCAGCACGCCGGCGTGGAACAACGATCTCGATCTCGTCGTCGAAGGCGGCGCGGGAACCTATCGCGGCAACAACTTCGCCGCAAATGGGTTCTCCATCACCGGCGGGACCGCTGACAACAAGAACAACACCGAAGGCGTGTTCCTTCCCGCGGGCAGCGGCGCGGTCACCATTCGCGTGGTGGGAACCAACATTAACTCCAACGGCGTGCCCAACGCCGGCGACGCCACCGACCAGGATTTCGCGCTGGTGGTGTACAACGCGGCGGTCGAGCCCGGCTTCGGGATTTCGGCCGGCCCGAGTTCGCAGACGATTTGCGCGCCCGCGAATCCTGTGTATAACATCGACCTCGCGCAGATTCTTGGATTTACCGATCCGGTGAACCTGACCGTGAACCTTCCGCCGGGCGTGACGGGCGGGTTCGCGACCAACCCGGTGATTGCCCCGGCCAGCACCACGCTGAACCTCACCGCCAGCGCCGGCGCCCTGGAAGGCGGCCACACACTGCAGATCACCGGCACGTCGGGTTCGATCGTGCGAAGCGTGAACGTGACGCTGAACATCTCCAACATCATTCCCGCAGCGGTGAACCTTGCATCGCCCGCGCACGGCGCGGTGAACGTAGCCGCGACGCCCACGCTCAGTTGGTCCGCTTCGCCTCAGACTGCAACGTATGAAGTGCAGGTCGCCAGCGACGCTGGATTTAATAACGTCGTGTATTCATCATCCACCGCGACGACGACACACATGGTCGGCAGCCCGTTGAACACGTACACGGTGTATTACTGGCGCGTGCGCGGCGTGAACGCCTGTGGCAGCGGGGCGTGGTCCAGCGCGTTCAGTTTCCGCACGTTGGATGTGCCGCCGATTCTTCTGGTGGATGACGATGACAACTCGCCCAATGTTCGTTCGTCTTACACCGATGCGCTCAACGCGCTGGGCGTGTCGTATGACATTTGGGACGTGAACAACAACACCAACCCCGAACCGACCTTCACGCAAATGGCCCCCTACCAGATCATCATCTGGTTCTCAGGCGATTCGTTTGCAGGCACGAGCAATCCCAAGGCTGGTCCCAAGGCCGCAACCGAAGTCGATCTGGCAGCGTGGATGAACGCGGGCGGATGTTTCTTCCTGAGCAGCCAGGATTATCTCTACGATCGCATCGGCTCGGGCAGCACGACGCCGAACTCGTTCATGCAGCAGTACCTGGGCATGGCGACGGGAGTGGATCACGATGTGAATTACACAGCCGTCAACGCAGGCGCGAATCTTTTCACTGGAATGGGGCCGTACACCCTTGCGTATTCCATAGCGTCGGGCGGGCCGGGCGTGAGCAACTTCAGCGACATGGTCAATCCCAACGCCGGCGCGTTGCTTGCGTTTTCGATTCCAGCAGGCGGCACGGCGATCACTCGTGATGCTGGCGACTACCGGAGCAGTTTCTTCGGTTTCCCGCTGGAAGCGGTTCCCGGGGCTGCGAATCGACAAATCCTGATGAGCATGATTATCAACTGGTGCGGCAAGTTGAACGTGCCGTGCGATGCGGACATGAACGGCGACGAAATGGTGAACGTGGCGGACTTGTTGGCAGTGATCAACGCATGGGGCGGCTGTCCTACCCCGCCGGTGTTGTGCCCACAGGACATCAATGCTGATGGTCAGGTGAACGTATCGGACATGCTGTCGGTCATCAATGCATGGGGCGCGTGTCCGTAAGAAGTTGTTGGAGAATGTTGATTGAAAGGAACCCCCGGTTGCGGCCGGGGGTTTTTTTCACAACACGCCCCGGCGAAATTGCCTGAGGACGTCCACACTTGATGGGCGC
>CAMPIL010000194.1 GCA_946886375.1 uncultured Phycisphaerales bacterium | reverse complement strand
CGCTTGAACGATTCATGAACCGCGAACTGCGCGTGCTGGTGGCCACCGATGTCGCTGCACGCGGACTGCACATTCCCGCAGTCAAGATCGTTGTGAATTACGACCTGCCGCTGACACCGGAGGAATACGTGCATCGCATCGGTCGTGCAGCGCACGGCGGTGGTCGCGGCGAGGCGTACACCCTGCTCTCCGACGATCAGGACGAGCGATTGCGCTGGCGCGGCATCCTGGACAAATTGAAAGTCGAGGTCTTCGCCGAGGAACTGCCCGGCTTCACACCTGCGCGAGACATCCGCAAACCGTCGGCCCGTGAGAGCGCGGCAGGATCCGAAGGCGCCCGCGCCGACTCCAAGCGCGCCCGCAAGGATCGTCGCCCGCGCCGATCACGGAAGGGTCGGCCGATCAAGAAAGGCGAGCGACCCGGCCGGGGTGTGATCCGACCGTAAATCTCCCAGAAACTCCTCCTCATCACCGGAGGCGTTCAGCGACAGTGCCACCGCAATGATCACCGGCACGGCGACGGCGATCGTCGCCACCAACGCAGATTGCCAGGGTCGCATTCGACGAACACTAGGCAACACCGCCACCCAGGTGGCCAGCGGCGAGGCGAGGATCAGAACCAACGGCCAGATCGTCAGTTCGCTGGTGCTGTAGAGCCAGCCCAGCATGCACAGCGCGGCCAGCATTGACCCTGCCACGTAACTGCCGCCTTGGGCGAGGCTGAACGCAGGCGCAAACAACGCGACCAGCAACCCCATGCCAGCCACCGCGGCGACGGCCGCCGCTAAAAGCGAAAAACCCGCCTGCTGCGCGTTCAGCAGCACCACCGATAATCCGCCGCAAGTGACGACGATGACGGCCGGAAGCAGCACACCAGTCCTGCGCGTGCCCAGCGCCTCAAAGTTCCCCCAAAGCAGGAACGCCAAGATTGCCAGTGCAGCCTTCCAGGCAAAAGGGTGCGCTGCGCTGGCGGGCGGATGAAGCAGGCTGCCCACGGAAACCGCCATGACCGCGCCTGTGGCAAGACGCAGCGCGAAACCGGGTCGCCAGAGAGATGCGGCAAGTCCGAGCGACGCCGCGACAGTGGCCATCAGCGCGATCCAATGCCAGCGGTCTGTTAGTCGAAGGCCACGCGAACCGGCCAAGGTGATGAAGGCGATGATGAATCCCACACCGAGCGCAACCGCGCCGCCCCAGTGACCGTTGCGAACCGGCGCGGCCCATTGCCAGGGCCGCCACGCCGCAAGAAAAAATGCCAGTGCTGCCGCCATGGCTGGCAGCAGCACTGGCAACGCTGTACGCGCTTCCTGATTCATGGATGCTGGATTATTGCTTGCGGGCCGCTTCCACCGCCACGGTGATGGTCACCTCATCGCCCAATGCGCCGTTCGCGACGTAGGTGTCCATGCCGTAATCGCTTCGCTTGATGGTGAAGGTGGTCTCCAACCCGCCTTTGTATCCCTGAGCGGTTTGCTTGGCGGTGAAGATTTGCATGTCCAGCGTGATCGGCTTGGTGACGCCATGGAAGGTAAGGTCGCCGGTGACATTGGCTTTGGTTTCGCCGGTGCGGGTGATCTTGGCGCTCTTGAAACTGATGGTGGGGTATTCCGCGACATTGAAGAAATCGGCGCTCTTGAGGTGGCCATCGCGCTTGGAGTTCTTGGTGTCGACGCTGTCGGCCTTCACCTGAAAATCAAAATGAGACGCGCTGGGGTCTGCCTCATCGAGCGTGTACGTGCCTTGGATGTCGTTGAACCGTCCGTAGAAATTGGCCACGCCCATGTGACTGATCTTGAAGATCACCGATGAATGCACGTTGTCCACTTCAAATCCAACGGCTTCGCCCGCCGGGGCTGGTTCCGGGGCGCCTTCGTGCGCCGCTGCGAATCCAAGCGACAGACCAAGTGCGGCGACCAGGGCGACGATTCCGATTCCATTTCGCGTTCTCATGACTGCTCCTTTGCGTACAACGGGTTGATTGGATCACTTCTGGCCCATCATGTGCGCTTCGTCCGGCCACCGCAAGATGCCATGCGACACGCGGCCCAGCGACTTGGATCAAACGCGCAACCCGGCCGGATTGTTCGTACACACTTCGTTCCGGCCGCCGAAGCGTACAATTTCACCGTTCTTCCGGACACGGATGCCGCGACAATGAGTCCAGAACAGCCACACAACTACGATCTTGAGCCCGCCGACGATGACGCGGCAAAAGCCGACCAGCCGCCCGCCAAGGCCCGGTACGTCGGCATCCCGCGACCATCCGAGGTCCAGCCGATCAACCTCGAAGAACCTCCGGATACACCGCCCGCGGCCGGTTCAGTCAAGGACCTGGATGTCTGCCCGAACTGCGGAGCATCCATGCGTGGCGGCGATGAACTCGTGTGCATCCGGTGCGGGTTTGATCTCAAGACCATGCGCCAGGTGCGCACCCGCACCGGCGAAACAAGCGAGCCGCCATCCGAGGAAGTCCTCGCAGAGGACCAGCGCGAAGCGCTCATCAAGCCCGGCAACGGCGATTACTGGTTGCCCGGCGTGCTGGGCGGCGTCAGCGTGCTGGTGCTTCTTGTGGCGTACCTCGCAGGATTGCCGGCGCTGTTTCCCGAAATCCGGGCAGCAACGGAACCCACGCACACCGTTGTCATCACCTTTGGCGACCGCGTGCTCGGGTTGCTTCAGATGTTCGTGCTGGTCATCATGCTGACAGCGTGCGGCATGGGGGCACTTGCATTCTTTGCGCACCTGCAAGGCTTGCGGCTGGCGAAAACGATTGATGATCTCAAACTGGGAGCGGTGCGCATGTTGGCCATCATGCTCACCACGCGTTTAGCCACGCTCATTGTTCTGCCGTATCTCGCGCTGGAACGTACGGTGGAGGCGGTCGTGCAACTGGTGTTGTTCGCCGGCCTTTCTATCGCGCTGTTCCGGCTTCAGCCGCGCGATGCGCCCACGCTTGCCATCACCTTTGGGCTGATTTTCATTGTGCTTTGGGTGTTCGCCCACGCTGTCGTGTGGGCCACGATGTAGCGAGTTACTCGGCCACCCGCGCCGGCAGTCCCATGGCCATGGCCCCATCGGGAATGTCCGAGATCACCACCGCCCCTGCCGCGAGGGTGCAACCGGCGCCGATGCGCACCTTGGGAATGACCGTGCAACTAACGCCCAGCAACGTGCCCCGGCCAATGCTGACGCCGCCCGCCAGTGCGCTGCGCGGTGCCAGGTGGCAGAACTCCCCCACCGTGCAGTCGTGCTCGACAATCGCCGCGCTGTTGATGATCGCTCCGCGGCCGATGGCCGCACGCGCATTCACCACTGCCTGCGGGCCAATGAACACGCCCTCGCCGATGCGTGCTGAAGGCGACACCGCCGCGGTGGGATGAATGACCGCAGGCGTCGGCATGGGCTTCTTGCTCATGATTTCCAGCCATTGCTCGCGCAGTGACGCATCCCCAACCGCCGCATGCCCGTTCGCATGGCGGTAGGAGGTCATGATTGTCGCAAAATCGCTGATGGAGCCCAGCCGCTTGAGCCCCATGACTTCCGGCACGTCTGCGGTCTCGTCCTCCTCGTGACCCGAATCAGAGAGAAACCCCAGCACGACGAATCCCGCGGCGCGGGCGCTTTCGGTGACCACGGCCGCGTGTCCGCCCCCGCCGAAAAGAATCATGGTCTTGGCAATGCTCATGGTTGAACTGTATCAAGGCCCGTGAGTCTGACGCGGGCAATGTTTGCACAATCACGGTTCGGCGATCAGATGTTGGATGCCAGTTGCCCGCTGTCGGTTTTCGGAGCGCCGGCTTCGCCGGCCTGCATGTGCGCGGGCAACGGAAATCGCTCAGCCTTGGAACGATCCCACGCGCGATGATAACGGGCAATCGGCAGATTGTGATAGGTGCTGCGGCAGCGGTAGCACACCAGCCGCCGGCGCGAAAAGACCAGGATCGCCACGTCCAGCACGAGCACGCAGGCCATGAGGATCAGCACGGGCAGGTTGGTCGCCAGTCCCAACGCACCAATGATCGCGCCGATAAACGCCAGCACCACCACCAGCGCGGTGACTTGCGGGAATGCTTTTTCGCGGAACATGTCGGTGCAGCCGCAGCCGACGCAGCGGCGAAGTTGGCCGGCGTCGTCCAGCGCCGTGTCCCAGTTCAAAAAGACTTCCCGATCCCCACTGGATCTGCCGCCCGCCGCCATGACGCGCGTCGGCCGCAGCGCCGGATCGACCTCGATCCGTCCGATCCGCCGGCGGCTCTCATCCCGAAGTTCGATCCGCATCAGCATGATCGTAGCACGCGAGGGACAGTGGTCAGTGGCCACGAGTCAGGATCAATGTTCGTGGTCGGCATTGAACGGCCGTATCATGCCGGGCATGTCATCAGCAGGCTGGGTTCAACAACTCGCGGGCAATTTCATCGTCTTCGATGGCCCGGACGGCTCGGGCAAGTCCACGCAATTCAAGCGGTTCGCCCGCTTCGCGCATGACCATGGATTGACAGTCAACGAAGTGCGCGAACCCGGCGGGACACTCATCGGCGAGCAGATTCGCAAAATCCTGCTCGATCCGGCTTCGGAGATGAGCCTGCGATGCGAAATGCTGCTGTACATGGCCAGCCGGGCACAATTGGTCGAACAGGTGATCGCGCCCGCGCTGCAGCGCCGCGAACTGGTGCTGGCGGATCGATTCATCAGTTCCACGCTCGCCTACCAGGGCGCTGCAAGCGGGCTGCCGCTGGATGAAATTCTCAAGGTCGGCGAAGTCGCCATCGGCGAGCACTGGCCTGATCTTTTTGTGATCTTTGATGTGGATGAGAACACCGCGGCCCGCCGCATGGCCGGAAACGGCAAGGACCGCAAGAGCAACGCCGCCGCGACGCTTCCATCGCTCTTCGCAGACCGGCTCGAACTGCGCGGCTTGGAGTATCAACGCCGGGTGCGCGAAGGTTTTCTGGCCCAGGCGCAAGAAAAACCGGATCGCTACCTGGTCATCAATGCGGCAGCCGATCCGGAGAGTGTCTTCGAGACGCTGCTCGCCGAGTTGCAATCGCGATTCGCCAGCGCTGATGCGCGTTGAATCGAACTTCACCCAATTTCGCGCGTCGGCACACATCGATCTTTCCCACTTCCTCCAAGCGGCAAAGTCATCGAAAGAACGCAAATGGCGAGGCTTTTATCACGCCCGCGGTCATGGCTTGGCTGAGTCAATCCGACATTTTGAGAAGAACGTTGTGCGAGTGCGACCTCCATGCGCGACACGCCAGACCAACTTCACACGATCATCGACACGCTGCGGCTGAGCGACCGCGAGTTGGCGGAGGCAGTATCGCGCAGCGCTGCGGCGTCCGGCGATGGGCAGCCCCAGTCCATGCGCCGCAGCCCCGCCGGGGCGGGCGTCGATCTGCCGCGCACCCTGGTTCGCATTTGCCAGCAGCGCGGCAACTGCGTGACGTACCTCATCAAGCCGCGCGATCTGCACGCCAATGGCATCGTGTTCCTGCACGGCTCATTCGTGCACGAAGGAGCCAAGTGTGCGGTGCTCCTGCGCCTGAGCGACGGCACGCCCACGCAACTGGCGGCCACGGTGCTGCGGTGCAGGCACGTCGGCGGCCACATTCACGAGCTGGTTGCGGTGTTCGATCGGGCGATTGCGGTGACGGACTATGCCTTCGCCGACGGATCGCCTCTGCCGGAGATCAAGGACGTCGATCGCGCCGCGCAGAAATCCGCAGCCACCGCGGTCTTGGCCAGGCCGGTCTGAATTTGTACTTTTATGATGAAGCGCCCATGCGCCGCTGAGCGAGTTTCTCAGCGGTCCGGTTCAATAGTCACGGTGAGTTTCTTGCAGGCGAATTGCTCGCACAGCAGTTCCGCCCGCTCGCGGTGCGTGGTCAGGAGAAGCGCGATGCCGGACTTGTGTGCTTCGAGCGTCTGCGTGAGCGCCTGCATCGGATTGAGCGCGACGAGTTCGACGATCGTTTCCACGACGTAGCCCACCTCGTTGACCTCATCATTATGCAACAGGACTTTCCACTGCGGCATTCGATCAACGCGCGGCGGCGCGGTGCGCGGGCGAGTCTGAACTGCCGTATCGCCGTCATTGCGCGCAGGCGTAAGCGGCGCTTGTGGGGAATCGATAACGGGTTGCCCTGACTTCGATTGATCTGGCATGATTCGGTCCCAACGCCTCAACGTGGTAGAACGCTTCAATAGTAGGCCGGAATTCGCATGAGAGTCATCTGATTTGTGGGAGATAGTGAAACTCTTCTCACGTGATTTCCGCACGTTGGGTTGCAATCAATTTCAGCCGGAAGAACGGTGAGTCGCCCGATCTTGATCGGAAGTATTGGACCTCCCTACGTCTTCTTGGTTACCGATTTTCGTTCTGCAGATGCAATTTACAGAAAGTAGTTGTAGAACCGGCGAACACGCGGACGATCCAGGTTCACGCGGTCTTCAAGTGAATCCCATACCGCCGCCACCCCTAGGCGACGCAGCAGCTTGGCGTACTCTTTGTATTCATGTGGCACGTCTCCCTTGACGAGCATTCCAGCCACGCGGTTGCGGATTCGATCGATCTGATCTTCGGTGAGTTTCGCCCGGCGCAGCGCCCGAGCGGTGTTTGATTTCAGCATCGCGCCAAACGCAAACCCCTGATCCTCTTCGATGAATTCGACGCCAAAATGCGTGCTAGCAGAATCGCCGGGTTCGATCCCCTTGATCACTCCCTCCATAACCGGATAAATCCAGCGGCGATTCTGTTCTTCGTGCATGGCCGGCGTGAGATCGCGCGGGGAATCGATGTGCAATCGCTCTGCCATTTCCAGATACCGTTGTTGGATGTTGGCTGCGGACCATTTCCCGTCGCCGTTGTAATCACGGATGATCTTGCCATCGCCGCCGACCCACTCCGCACTCATACCGCCACCATCGCTCCTTGCTCGGCCAGGAACTCGACTCGCTGTCGGACGTGATCTCCTTCGGC
>CAMPIL010000193.1 GCA_946886375.1 uncultured Phycisphaerales bacterium | reverse complement strand
CTTCAGCACCGTGTGCAGGATGCCGCCGTTGCGGTAGTAGTCGACTTCCACGGGCGTGTCGATGCGGCAGATGGTGGTGAAGGTGATGGGCTTCGCGCTGCTTGAGGCGTTGGGCTTTCGGGCAACGACGGTGATCTCCTGCTTCGGCCGCAGGTCGTTGGGGATCTTGATGTCGAACACTTCGGTTCCATCGAGTCCGAGTGACTGCGCGGTCTGGCCTTGCGTGTAGGTCAGGGGCAGCACGCCCATGCCAACGAGATTGCTGCGGTGGATTCGCTCGTAACTTTCCGCGATGACTGCTTTCACGCCAAGCAGGAAGGTTCCCTTGGCGGCCCAATCGCGCGATGAGCCCATGCCGTAGTCCTTGCCTGCGAGCACGACCAGCGGCACGTTCATCGCTTTGTATGCGACGGATGCATCGAAGATGTTGGTGATCTCGCCGACGCGCGGCGAGCCTGCGGGCAGCGCCGCGGCATTGTTATGCGGAGCGCCGAGGAACCTGGTGAGGCCGCCTTCTTTTCCGTCGGCGAGGTGATTCTTGACGCGGATGTTGGCGAACGTGCCGCGCGTCATCACGCGGTCGTTGCCTCTGCGAGAGCCGTAACTATTGAACATCGAGACAGGCACGCCATGCTCGATGAGGTACTGGCCTGCGGGCGAATCCTTCTTGATGGAACCCGCAGGGCTGATGTGATCGGTGGTGACGCTGTCGCCGACTTTCACCAGGCATCGTGCGCCGGCAATGGAGGCGATTTCGCCTGTCTGGTTGCCTGCGACGAGTTCTTCAAAGAACGGCGGGTTCTGGATGTAAGTGCTCTTGTCGGACCATTCAAAGAGTTCGCCGCCTGAGGTTTCGATGTTCTTCCATTCATCGGAGCCTTCAAAGACGTTGGCGTACTGCTGGATGAACTGCTCGCGCGTGACGCAGCGGCTTACGATATCGTTGATTTCATTCTGCGTGGGCCAGATGTCGCGCAGGTAGACATCGTTGCCGCGCTTGTCCTTGCCGAGGGGTTCGGTGACCAGGTCGATATCGACGGTGCCGGCCAGCGCGTAGGCGACAACCAGGGGCGGCGACGCGAGGAAGTTCGCTTTGACATCGGCGTGGATGCGGCCTTCGAAGTTTCGATTGCCTGAGAGGACCGAAGCGACGACGAGATCGTTCTGATTGATGGCTTCGCTGATGGGCGCGGGCAGCGGGCCCGAATTGCCGATGCACGTGGTGCAGCCGTAGCCGACGAGATTGAAGCCAAGGGCATCGAGTTCCTTGGTGAGCCCTGCCTTGTCGAGGTATTCGGTGACGACTTTGCTTCCGGGCGCGAGCGATGTCTTCACCCAGGGCTTTCGCTTCAAGCCTCGCTCCAGTGCTTTGCGAGCGACGAGGCCCGCGCCGAGCATGACTTCGGGATTGGATGTGTTGGTGCAACTGGTAATGGCGGCGATGACCACCGAGCCGTGCTTGAGCGTGAATGTTTCTCCATCGTTGGCGACCTGCACGCCGTTGGAAGGCGCTTCGAGCGTGGCAACCCCGCCGGCGTTGGACTTGCCGCCTTCAGCTTCCCACTTGCTGACAGTTCCGGATCGCGCGGAGGAAGGCTTGCCATAGGTGTTGCACAGATCGAGTTGCCACTGCGACTTCATGCCGCTGAGCGCGACGCGGTCCTGCGGCCGCTTGGGACCAGCGAGAGATGGTTCGACGGTGGCGAGATCCAGTTCGAGCGTGGAACTGTAATTGATCCTGCGTCGGTCATCGCGCCACATGCCTTGGAGTTTGTAGTACTGCTCGACAGTCTGGATGAGGTTTTCATCGCGCCCGCTGAGGCGAAGGTACTTGAGCGTCTGCTCATCCACCGGGAAGAACCCGATTGTTGCGCCGTACTCCGGCGCCATGTTGGCGATGGTGGCGCGGTTGGCGACAGGCATGTTCGCCAAACCAGGGCCGTGGAATTCGACCAGTTTGTTCACGACGCCGTGTTCGCGCAGCATCTGGGTGACCAGCAGCACGAGATCGGTGGCGGTGGCGCCCTCGGGCAATTTGCCGGTGAGTTTGAAACCAACGACCTCAGGCAGCAGCATGTAAATCGGCTGGCCGAGCATCACGGCTTCCGCCTCGATGCCGCCCACGCCCCAGCCAACCACGCCCAGGCCGTTGATCATCGTGGTGTGCGAATCGGTGCCGACGAGCGAATCGGGATAGAGGTACGTTTCGCCGTTCACTCTCGCTTGCCACACCACCTTGGCGAGGTACTCGAGGTTCACCTGATGCACGATGCCTGTCGCCGGCGGCACGACGCGGAAGTTGTCGAATGCGCTTTGCCCCCACTTCAGGAACTCGTACCGTTCCTGGTTGCGCTCGAATTCCTTCTGGCTGTTGATGGTGAGCGCCATTCCGCTGGCGAACGCGTCAACTTGCACGCTGTGGTCAATGACCAGGTCGCAGGGCACGAGCGGGTTCACCCTCTTGGCAGATGCGCGAGCGCCCGTCATCTGCACGATCGCGTTGCGCATTGCGGCAAGATCGACCACGGCAGGCACGCCGGTGAAATCCTGCAGCACCACGCGGCCGGGCGTGAAGGGAATTTCGATGTCGCCGACGTCGCGCGCATCGTACTTTGCGATGTGACGAATGTGATCCTGCGTGACAATGAAATCATCCAGATGCCGCAGGCAGGCTTCCAGCAGCACTTTGATGCAATAGGGAAGGTTGGTGACATCGCCCAGCCCGGCGGCGGCGAGCGCATCGAGGCGAAACACGGTGCGCTTGCCCAGGGGAGTATCAATGATCTGGCGAATTGTGCTGAAGGCGTTGGCAGCCATGATGAATCCTTGGCAACGGAAAGCAAGTGGAATTGATTCCCAAGTGTAGCGACCTCCGATCACCCGAGCAGCGCGGCGAAGTGCATCGAAGCAGGCGGGAGTTTACCGGTCAGATGTGGTAATTGCCCGGCGGAAGTTCCGGGTTGCCGCGAAGCGTCACGTCGGCCTTCGGCCCGCGAACGATGTGGCCGGGCGGCACAGAACTGGTGACAAATACGCCGCCGTTGATGACCGAACCGGCTCCGATGACGGTATCGCCGCCAAGGATGGTCGCGCCGGCGTAAACGACGACGTGGTCTTCAAGCGTGGGATGGCGTTTGACGCCGCGCTTGAGACGGCCGCGCTCATCCCTCTGGAAGCTCTTTGCTCCAAGCGTGACACCCTGGTAAATCTTGCAATGCTCTCCGATGCGTGAAGTCTCGCCGATGACCACGCCCGTGCCGTGATCGATGAAAAACGATGCGCCAATGACGGCCCCGGGATGGATGTCAATGCCCGTGACGGAGTGGGCGTGCTCGGCCATCATGCGGGGAATCAGCGGCACATCCAGTTCATACAGTTCATGCGCCATGCGATGCACCGACATTGCATAGAGTCCCGGATAACTGAAGATGATTTCATCGGTGTGCTGGGCAGCCGGATCGCCATCGAATGCGGCCTGCACATCCAGGCTGAGCAATCTTCGCACCGCCGGCAGGCGTCCGATGAACGCCGCGACAATTCGAACAGCGCGCTGATCGCACTCAGCCGACTGCTCGGCCCGCACCGGTTCGCTCGTTTCGATGTTGACCTGGTATCGCAGCGCGGCCGCCACTTGCTCGGAAAGTTGACGGCTGGTCACCTCGACGACGGCACGGACGTGCGTGGGAAGCGACTGTTCAGTCAGGTTGCGCGGGCCGAAAAAGCCGGGGAACAGCAGCCAGCGCAGTTTTTCGACAATGGTCACCACCGCTTCGCGGTCAGGAAGGGCGGCCGCCGAAACATGTCGGATTCGCTCGTCGGCGATAATCGACTCAACAATCCGGCGGATGTCCTGACCGTGATAGGGCATCCCTTCCATTGATGCGGCGGCTTGGGCGCGACCGGACGTCATGACATCATGGTAGCGTCTGATTTACGGCGGACGATCCGCCAATTAGGATTGCGCCACATGCCGCACGGAAAAACCTACAACAGCATCGTTGAGACCTGCTTCAACACGCCCATGGTGAAGTTGCAGCGGCTGGTCCCGCCGGAGCACGCCACGGTATGCGTGAAGTGCGAGTTCTTCAATCCGATGGCCAGCGTGAAGGACCGAATCGCCGAGGCGATGATCAGCGACGCCGAGCGGCGCGACATCCTGCATCCCGGATCGCACATCATCGAACCGACCTCCGGCAACACGGGGATCGCCCTTGCCTTTGTGTGTGCCGGCCGAGGATACAAGCTCACGTTGACGATGCCTGAATCGATGAGCATGGAACGGCGCGTGCTGCTTCGGGCGATGGGCGCGAACTTGATTTTGACGCCCGCGCTCGATGGCATGCCCGGCGCGGTCCGCGCAGCCGAGGAACTGATCGCCGCCGATCCCAACGCATGGATGCCGCAGCAGTTCGACAATCCCGCCAATCCGGCCATTCACGAAACGACCACCGGGCCGGAAATCTGGGAGGACAGCAAGGGGAATGTTGACATCGTGGTGGCGGGAGTAGGAACCGGCGGGACGATCACCGGCGTCACTCGCTACATTCGAGCGAGGAAGAAAGATTTTCAGGCGATCGCCGTCGAACCCGCAGCATCGCCAGTGATCTCGGGCGGCAAGCCTGCACCGCACAAAATCCAGGGCATTGGGGCGGGCTTCATTCCGCGCAATCTTGACACGTCGCTGCTCAACGGCGTCGAACTCGTGACCAACGAAGACGCCTACGAATGGGCCAGGCGGCTCGCACGGGAGGAAGGCATCTTTGGCGGGATCAGCAGCGGCGCCAACGTGTGCGCCGCGGCGCGACTTGCCGCCAAACCGGAGAACCGTGGCAAGGTCATCGTCACCTTTGCCCCGAGTTTCGGCGAGCGATACCTGTCAACGCCGCTGTTTGAAGGTTTGTGGAAGTAGGTTCGAACTCGCTTGCTGCCAAAGAAAACAGCCGCGGAATCGCGGCTGTTTCGGTATTGAGTTGTGATTGATTCAGTGGTGATCGTGTCCCGCGTGCGGGTCATCGGCCGCCTTATGCTTGGCCGCCCACGCCTGATGCACCTTGGCCATCACCGGCAACGGATTTATCGCAAACCTGGCTTCGCAACGTTTGCAGCAGAAGCGAATCAACGTCACGCCATGGACGCGATCCACCGAGTCTTCTCCAAGTTTCTCACCGCTCATCGCGCAGGTGTCCAGCGGGTAGATCGACTTCTGCTGGTCGATAACGGCCTTGTTGAGTTTGGCGAGGTACTTGGCAGGGTCGGCCTTGAACTTCTTGACGCAATCGTTGCAGCAGAATCGCACGAGGCGGTTGCCGTACACGACGTTCACCGGCGAGCCTTCCTCTAGTGAATCTTCTTCCATCACAACGCACGTCTTAAGCGGATAATGCGCCAGTTGCGAGGCGATGATCTGCTCATCGATTTTCGCGATGTACTTGGCCTGGTCCCGCTCGAACTCGCGACTGCATCCCTTGCAGCAGAATCGGATTTCCCGCTCGTCGTACACTTTGGTCACTGGCTGGTCAGTGCCGCTGAATTTCTCGCCCGAGACAATGCAGGTCTCCAGCGGATAAGGGTCGCCCGTGAACCTGTTCGCCGCGGGCTTGGGCGTGTCTGCGCCCACAGGCGGCTCGCTGGGCGAGGCCGCCACAAGCAGCGCCGCGCTTACGACTGTTGCCAATGCCATCGACCACGTTGCGATGCGCTTCCTGTTGGACATCATTTCAATTCTCCTTGAGCAGCAATGGTGCTGCGTCAATACACCTCGAGCATGCAGCGGCGCGTCGGGCGAATGTACCGCTTGATCTTATCATCCTGCCACTCTTTCGGATTCACCCCGGCAAGTTCGGGCTTGATGGTCATGTACTGATCTCCCACGCCGTGGCGGGCCAGCACCTTGAACAATCCGGTCTGCATGCCCATCAAGCCGCAGACGTAGATGAGCGTTCGGGGGTTTTCCAAGAGCGGTCCAAACGTCGTCATCTGCTCATCAATCAATCGGTCCACGTACAACCCCTTGCGTCCATCGGGTCGGGATTCGCGGCTGATCGCTGTGTGATAGTGGAAATTCGAGTGTTCGGACTGCAATCGCCTGAAGAGATCATCGTACATCAAATCGCTGGTATATGGCGACCCCATCACCAGGTGAATCTGGCTGCGGCACTTGCCCCGCGGATTGTTCAGCAATTCCATGGCCATGCCGCGGAACGGGGCGATGCCCGTTCCGGTGGCAATGAAAAGATAATCGTGTTCATCGGCATGCACCGGCAACAGGAACCGCTTGCCGTTGGGTCCCGTGACGTGAACTTGCGAGCCCAACTTGATGTCGCAGAGATAATTGCTGCACACGCCAAGGAACAGCGGGTGCGCGTCCGGATCATCGTCCGGCGATTGCGGCTTGAACTCATCGATCACGCGCTTGACTGTGGTGGAAAGCACTTTGCCTTGGCCATCATCGCCCCAGCTTGGTGAGGCAATGGAATACAGCCTGACCTGGTGCGGCTTGCCGTTCTTGTCCATGCCCGGCGGAATCACGCCGAACGACTGTCCCACAAGGAAGTTGCCTTCCAGCGGCGTGCCGGAAACGTCGATGGCAATGTGCCGCACGAAACTGTTTGACTTTCCGTTCGTGCAAACCTGCGAGCAAACCAAACGCCCGGCAACAGGCTTGGCCGGGGACACCAGGTGCATCTTGGCCTCAGGCAGCAGTGGATCGGTCGCGGTGGCTTGCTCACTCATGCCGATACTGTAGGGAACCACCGTCAAAATGAAAACGGCCCGGCATGCGCCGGGCCGCGTGTTTCAGGCTTCACCTTGCCAGCAGCAACGATCAATCGAATGCAGCGAAAATCGTGTCGGTCTGCTCGTTGGCAACCTTCAGGCTCGCGATGTTGGTGTGCAGACGGAACTGCGACTGCGGCTGGCAGCGCTCAGCAAAGAACATGTACAGTTTGTACGGCTGCCCATCAACCATTTGACCCGTGCCTGGCAGAGA
>CAMPIL010000192.1 GCA_946886375.1 uncultured Phycisphaerales bacterium | reverse complement strand
TGGCCGCCTTCCATTCGGGGGGCGTGATCCATCGCCTTGCCGATGTCGTGGAGGAAGCCGCAGCGGCGGGCGAGGGTTCTCGCTGAAGATTCTTCCTTTGGTTGGGGATACTCTACCGCCATGCATGACCTGACACTGCTGAGCACGATTGCCATGGGATTCGCCGCCGCATGGGTGTTTGGGTTGATCACGCAGGCGCTCAAGTTGTCTCCCATCGTGGGGTATCTGTTGGCCGGTATCGCGATTGGGCCGTATACACCCGGATTCGTGGGCGACATTGGCATTGCGAATCAACTCGCCGAAGTTGGCGTCATTCTGCTCATGTTCGGCGTTGGGTTGCACTTTCACATCAAAGACCTGCTGGCAGTGAAGAGAATTGCCATTCCCGGAGCGGTCGGACAAAGCGCGATAGCGACGCTGGTTGCGATCGCAGCTTTTCACTTTTTCGACTGGCCCGTGAAAAGCAGTTTTGTCGTCGGCATGGCGATGGCGGTGGCAAGCACGGTGGTGCTGATGCGCGTTTTGATGGACCGCGACATGCTCAACACGGTGCACGGCCATGTGGCGGTGGGATGGTTGATCGTAGAGGACATTTTCACGGTGCTGATGCTCGTGTTGGTGCCGATGCTTGCCGGTGGAGCCGGCGGGAGCGAAAACAGTGCGGAACACGCAGCGACAGTGGGATGGGCCTCATTGGGCTGGGCATTGCTGAAACTTGTGGCGTTGGTATTGATCGTGATGTTGGCGGGGTCGCGCCTCGTGCCATGGATTCTGACGCAGGTCGCGCGGCTGCGTTCGCGGGAATTATTCACGCTCACCGTCCTGGTGCTGTCGATCACCGTGGCGGTCGGCTCGGCGGAGTTGTTTGGCGCGTCGGTGGCGCTGGGTGCGTTTCTTGCTGGAATGGTCGTGGGCCAATCGCCGGTGAGTCATCAGGCGGCCGCTGATGCGCTGCCGCTGCGCGATGCGTTTTCGGTGCTTTTCTTTGTGGCCGTGGGAATGCTGTTTGATCCCATGTTCCTTGTGCATGAACCGATCATGGTTGCGGTGGCGATGGGCATCGTGTTGCTCATCAAGCCGCTTTCAGCATTGTTCATCGTCTCAATACTGGGCTATTCAAGCAGGACGGCGCTCACCGTGGCGATCGGGCTTGCACAAATCGGTGAGTTCTCTTTCATTCTCTCTCAAGTGGCGCGGCATCACAACCTGATTCCAGAACAGGGCCACCATATGCTGGTGGCAGTTTCCATTCTTTCCATTACGATCAATCCGATTTTGTTTGGCAGACTCAACGGGTTGGAACGATGGTTACAAAATCGGCCGAGCCTGTGGAACCTGCTCAATGCGCGGGCGGCGAAGCATTTGGATCGCATCAACCTGAGCGCGCAGGAGCGCATTGCCAAGACTCAACAGCCGATCGCCATCATTGTGGGATACGGACCAGTCGGGCGATTGGTCGATGCGTTGCTGCGCGAAAGCGGCATGGAGACGGTGATTGTGGAAATGAACATGGACACCGTGCAATCGCTGACGAAATCCGGGCGGATCGCGGTGTTCGGAGACGGGACGCGCCGTGAAATCCTGCTGCATTCGAAGATCGCGCTCGCCGAACACCTCGTCATTGCACTGCCGCATTCAGCCAATCTGGATCCGTTGGTGTTGGCGGCGCGTGAACTGAATCCGAATGTTGAGGTGACGGTGCGGGCTCGATATTTGCGAGATCGAGAGCGTTTAGAGGCGGCCGGCGCTTCGAAGGTGGTACTTGAAGAGGGTGAAGTAGGTGCAGCTTTGGCCCGTCACGTGATGGAGCGGCGCGGCATGGATCAGCGAACCATTGAAAAAATGATGGGCGCGCTGCGCAAATTGTGGCGAATGGACGGCGACCCCCGCCGCTAATCCCACCGGTTCACGACGTAGGCGGTGATTCCCCCAATCAATCCAGTCACGCCGCATGCGAGGCTGATTCCAGCCATCGGCTGGCGGCGCGCCGGGTTCGCCATTTCCATCCCGATTCCGGCAATGATCAGCACAATCGCCAGGACCATCGCGGCCATGCAGTACGCAGATCGACGAGAGTGATAGTAATACCGCAATGCAATTCGCCCTTATGCGCCGCTTTCATGATCCGATCTGGAGTTTTTCGGAGGTGAGTAGTAGATCGCGCTGGTCGCTGCTGCTCCCACAACCAGCCCGCCCGCAACGGCAATCTCCAGAGGTTTTTGAATTCCGCGGAAAATCATGACAAAGAGTGCGATGACCTGAACAACCATAAGAACGACAAGGCGCGCGTTTCGTCTGCTCACGAGTGGAGGATCCTTTTTGCTCATTGGATTCTATTATAGCACGATATGAATCTTACCGCGCCGTCGCTTCCGCTCTCACCTCTCGCAGCACCGTCACCTTGATCTCGCCGGGGAACGTCATCTCCTCCTCCACCTTCTTTGCAATGTTCTGCGCAATGGCAAAGGCGTCCGCATCGCTCGCCTTCTTCGCATCCACGATCACTCGCACTTCTCGGCCTGCTTGTATCGCATGCGATTCCGTCACGAACCCGCCGCCTTGTTCCTTGGCGATCGCTTCTAACTGTTCGAGGCGCTTGATGTACATTTCCATCGATTCACGCCGCGCGCCCGGCCGCGCGCCGCTGATCGCATCCGCCGCCATCACGATGGGCGTGTAAGGCGTGCTGGCCTCGATGTCGCCGTGGTGGCCGCCGATGGCGTTGAGCACGGCTGCGGATTTCTCGCCGTACTTGCGGACGAACTCCATGCCGATGGCAGGGTGGCCGCCTTCCATTTCGTGATCCATCGCCTTGCCGATGTCGTGGAGGAAGCCGCAGCGGCGGGCGAGGGCGCTGTCCAGGCCGAGTTGATCAGCGATGATCTGGCTGATGTACGCCACTTCGATGGAGTGCCGCAGCACGTTCTGGCCATAGGAAGTTCTGAAATGAAGTTTGCCCATGGCCTCGATGATCTTGGGATGCAGGCCACGGATATTGCCTTCCATGACCGCGTCCTGGCCTGCCTTCTGGATGCGTTCGCCCATGTCCTTGCGGACCTGCTCGACGATTTCTTCCACGCGGGATGGATGCACGCGGCCGTCGGCGACAAGTTTCTGCAAGGCTTCGCCTGCGATGGCGCGGCGGATGGGATCAAAGCAACTGACGGCGATCACGCCGGGCGTATCGTCAACGAGACTGTCCCCGCCGGTGGCGCGTTCAAGTGCGCGGATGTTGCGGCCTTCGCGGCCGATGATGCGGCCCTTCATGTCGTCGGAAGGAATTTTCACAGCGCGAACCGTGCTGTCGGCGACGTGTTCTGCGGCGAAACGCTGGATCGCCTGCAGGGTGATTTCGCGCGATCGGGTGCGGGCGTTGACCTCGGCCTCTTCCATGATCTGCTGGGTGAGCACAGCGGCATCGTGGGTGGCCTCGTGGCGGACCTCCTCCATGTACAGGTCCTTGGCCTGCTGGGGCGTAAGGCCGGAGACTTCCTGGAGGCGCTTCTTGATCTCGGAGCGGGTCCGTTCGGTTTCGACACGGGCGGCTTCGATTTCGGTTTCGAGTTTGCGAATTTGCCCATCGCGGCGGTCGATGACCTTCTCACGCTCGGAGATAGCTTCGAGTTTCTTGTCGAGGGTGTCTTCGCGCTTTTCCAGCCTCGCCTGGTCCTTCTTGATTTCGGCGAGTGCGTCGGCGATTTCCTGATCGAGGGCTTCGCGGCGTTCGCGGGCTTTCTTCTCGGCTTCGAGTTCAATGCCCCGCTGAGCGGCTTCGCCTTCGGCCTTGGCGGTCTGGATGATGCGCGTGGCTTCCTGGTTGGCGATGCGGATGGTGCGGCGCGGGATGAGGCTGAAGATCACCCAACCAAGCAGGAGTCCGCAGATGACTCCGGCCGGGACGGCGATCGAGGCTTCCAATGGCGTGAGTGCGATTACGAGCGGCACGGCAGGGCCCCTTGGGCTGCCGGCCAGCGAGGGAAAAGCCGTGTTGCCTGACCTCTCGTGCCAAACAAAGGCGCACGAGAAGCGGTCAAGCCACGTGGCTCAATCCCAACACGACAAGAGCGATCACGCCGCGGTGAAGGACCTATCCGGCAGGATTCATCAACCTCTTTCGAAGTGTACGACGACCCCTCGCTGGCGATAACGCCGGCTGGAATCGATTCCGGAATGACGAGTGCTGCAAGTGCAACGGAAGGTCCTGGCTGAAGTTCAAACCAATTTATCAACCGGCAAACGGAATCCGGCTGGTCGCCGCGGCGACTGAAACGGTGCTGCCCTTGTCGTGGGCTGGCCGTGAATGAAACGGAGCCCGCCTCGCCCATGCGTGACGGCGCTTCCGCGTTGTAGTCAATTCATATTATCCGCATCGGCAGGCTGGGCTGTCAAGCACGGGGTGGGCCCGGGCGTTCCCCTGCCGGCTGCTGGGTTTTGCCTGCCCGGTCCAGCCCTGTAGGATCACCGTCATGCCGGTCTTCCTGAATTGGCTTCTGCGGCTGCTGTTCACCAACCCCATTTGCATGCGGCTGGTGCAAGGCGGTTCGCGCCGCATGCGCCACCTGTACATCCGGGCAGGCTACCTGGCGATGATGATCGTCGTGCTGCTGTTCCTGCTGCTGACCTCAGTCGGCGCGGGAAACCTGTCATTGCGTGAGCTGGCCACGGCAGGCGCGGACATGTTTCATGGCGTGAGTTACCTGCAGGTGGGATTGATCTGCATTCTGACGCCGATCTTCATGGCGGGCGCGATCGCGCAGGAAGCCAACCCGCAGACGTGGGACATTCTGCTCACCACGCCGCTGAATAATCTTCAGATCGTGCTGGGCAATCTGTTCGGCAGGTTGTTCTTTGTGATTGCGCTGCTGTTTTCCAGCCTGCCGTTGTTTGCGATCACGCAGTTCTTTGGCGGCGTTCCGGGCGAGTCGATCTTCGCCAGTTACGCGATCGCAGGGTGCAGCGCGCTGCTGGTGGCGGCGATCGCAGTGATGCTGAGCGTGACGCGCACGGCGGGCCGGCGCGCGGTGTTTGTCTTTTATATCAGTGTCGTGATGTACCTGTTTGTGACGTACGCTGCGGATCTGACGTGGCGGAAGAGTTTTCCGGTTGGTTCTGGCGCATTTCACACGACGCTGATGACGCCGTTGAATCCGTTTCTGTCGCTGGAGGTGCTGCTCAACTCCAACAGTTACGTGCCGCGCGATCCGATTGATTTCGCGGATACGCCCTGGCCGGTGAAGATGTGGTTCACGCGGCCGATTGCGATGTTTTGCTGGTTGTGCGTTTGGATCAGTCTGTTTCTCATCGCGTTTTCGACGATTCGGCTGCGCGTGATTGGCGCAAAAGTGGGCACGGTGGCGTGGTATCGAAAACTGTTCGGCCTGGGCGCCAAAGGCGCGACGGAACGGCCCGGCCGCACGGTCTCGCATAACCCGATCGCGTGGCGGGAGGCTGTTGCTCGAGGCAAGACGCCGCTGGCGGTCATCGGCCGCTGGGGATTCCTGGCGCTGGGCGTCGCCGTGGCAATCGTGATGTTGACGCTGTTCCACACGGGCATCTGGCCCGCATCACAGTTGCAGTTGGCGGTGGCGTCGGTGGTTTCGGCGGAGATCGTGATCATCGCGCTGGCCACGCTGAACATGAGCGCAACGGCAGTCAGCCGCGAGCGAGAAGACGGCACGCTGGACATTATTCTCACGACGCCGATCCAGCCTGGCCCCTATCTCGCAGGCAAGCTTCGCGGGCTGGTGCAGTACCTGTTGCCGATGATCGCCGTGCCGGTGCTGACGCTGGTGATTCTGGCGGTGTACGTTTTGACCAACGGCTTCGGCGCGAATTCAGGCGTGTGGCTGAAGAACGTGCCACTGGCGGGAAAGACCACGACGGTGGATGTGCTGCCGGTGGTGCTGCCCGAGGGCGCCATCGCGCTGCCGATCATGCTCGTGGCGTTCGTTGCGTTTTGCGTGATGGTGGGCCTGCAATGGTCCATCCGCAGCAAGGGAACGATCAGTTCGGTGATCTCCGCGGTGTTCATCGTGCTTGCAGTGGTTGGCGTGTTGAGCATGTGCGGCATGCTCATCGGCGGGACGCTGGACGTGGTTGGCGGCGTGGTGGCGTCGTTCAGCCCCATCAGCCTTCTGTTTGCCATCGTGTATCCGGCCGACACAATTCCGGGCGCACTGGAAACCAGCGTGAGCGCTGGACGCATCAGCCTTGTGGTGGGTTCGATCATCACCGCCGTGGTCTACGCGCTCATCGTGTACGGGATGCACAACAACCAGAAGCGCACCTTCATGATGACCGTCCGCAAACTGGCCGGACAAACGTGAGGTGATTTGCGATTTTCGTCTTCAGATTCGCGGTTGTGCGACCATCGGCGAAGGGATCGCGTTTCCGATCGCAATCTGAAATCGTAAATTCAAACCGTTCTTCCTCTCGCCGCATCGCAGATATACTGCCCTTGCCAGCAAGGAGACGCGCCATGGCCCAGGTTGCTTCGCATGCTCAGACGCCGCGGTTGTATGACGAGGAAGGTGATTTGCTGCTGGAGGCTGATCGCCGCGCCGACCGCGTGATCTTGCTGCCTTCGGGCGATCCGCGCAAGGCCAGCACGGACCGCGACCGCATTCGAATCCAGTGGGGCCAGCATCTGCTGGCGGATTTGCTCGCCCGCCGCTATCGCACGCTGGTGTGCGGCGTCAATCCCGATGACAACAGCCGCGGGATGATCGGCGAACTGGCCGCCCTGCTGCCGACCAGCCAATGGAACAACGATTCAATCACGGCCTATGCCCGCACTTTCGCCAAGAGCATGAGCAAGGATGATGTGCTGGTACTGAAGTACGACATGGACCTGGTCACGGTGCTCGGTCTTCTGCGTCCGCCCCATCGCGATCATTTCACGCTGGATGATCTTCGCCGGGGCTTTCGTAAAGTCGCGCAGATGGTGGAGACGCGCTACGACCGCTTGGCGGTGGCTTCGGTAAGTTTCCTGGG
>CAMPIL010000191.1 GCA_946886375.1 uncultured Phycisphaerales bacterium | reverse complement strand
GTACACAACCGCGCAGGATCGGGCCGAGCGAAGCAAGACCTCTATGACGAGGAATACCGGAAAACTCTGGACGACTGGCACACGTCGGGCGCCAAACTGGCAACGACCGGCGCGCGGCTGCTCACGGCTGAGGACATCGCATCGCTAGAAACCGAATTCAACGAGTTGACGGCCGTGCAGAACAAACTTGTCGGTGATATCGGCCGTCGCGAGGACCTCATCTACAACGAGCAGACCGTGCAGAAGGAACTCGACAGCATTCGCGATCGTGCCCGCACGCTGGAAATTGAAGCCAAGAGCCTGGGTGGATTCATCAGCATCGCGCACTTCGGCGGGCGCGAAACCGAACCGCACGAAAACACTCGCCGCAAGCGGACGATCGTCGCGGCGGGCTTGGGGATGTGCGCGAGTTTCGGCGGGTTCTTCCTGCTGGGCACCATCGACCGCCGAGCGTTCGGCGCGAGCCAGCTTCGTTCCAGCAAGTCGCGCATTCCCGCGTGCCTGGGCGTGCTGCCGGACCTGGGCGCAAGCCTGAACGATCCGGAAAGCAGCGAAATCGCCTCGCACTGCGTGCACCAGATCCGCAATCAGATCGAAGCGATGCGCGATCCGCAGAGCGGGTACGTGCTGGTGGTCACCAGTCCCTTCCAGGGCGATGGCAAGACCTCCATTGTGATGGCGCTGGCGTGGTCGTACGCCGCGGCGGGTCACAACACGCTGGTTATCGACTGCGACCTGGTCGGCCGCAGCCTCACGCGGCAACTGGGATTGGTCGGACGCGAAGGCATCAAGGAGGCGCTGGTGGCGCGCGAACTGAATGGATCGGTGAGCCGCCTGGCGGTGAGCAACCTGAGCGGAGTGGGGGCGGGGGTGGATGCGAGTTTCGGTCCCGAGAACATGCGCCGCAATGACTTGGAGCATTTGCTGCGGCAGGTGCGCGACAAGTTCGACATCATCCTCATCGACACCGGTCCGATGCTCGGATCGCTGGAAAGCACGCCCGTGGCCGCCGTCGCCGACGGTGTGGTTCTGTCTGTCCGGCGCGGACGTTCTCGCACTCGGCTGGAAGAATGCGTGGACCGCCTCGAGACAATGGGCACGGAGTGCCTGGGCATCATCTTGAACTGCGCCGGCCGGTGGGATTGCTATCGCTATGTCTCCGAGGCGTCGCTTGCGGCGGCCGAAGCGGAGCGCGGCAACCGGCCCGCCGATCACGGACCACAGGCTCCGGCACGGCCCGGCGAGCGCAACGCGCTGGTGCGTGCCATGCAACGGTCCACGCGCATTCCCAAGGTCCATGAGTGATCCGAAGGCAACATGGTTCAACTGACTCATTCAATCCGAACGCCCCTAGTAGCCCACGCCAGCGATCGCCACGCCGATGAGCCGCTGGTCTGGGGACTGACGCCCCAGGAACTGCACGATGCGTTCTGGCGATCCAAGGGGGTGCAGTGCGTCCGCCGCGGCCAGCATCAGCGGCTGCAGCGCGCCGCTGAACTTTTCCTGTTGATCGAACCAGAGCAATTGGTCCTGTTCAACATCGCCCGCCTCAGCGAGCGACTGACCTGGTGCGACGCCGCAGTGACGCGCGTGCGATTGGTCAGCCACGAGCGGCAGTGCTATTCCGAACACGTCGTGACGGATGACCGCGGAATAGTGCAGCGAATCGAACGGCGATACAGCCCCGCCGTCGAACCCTCGGCGAGGGTGATGATTACATCATTCCGGCGGATCGCGGCCTCGTGGATGTCGGCGCGCTCGCGCCGCGAAGGCGTTCATCGCGTCCGCCGCCTGGTGGTGTGGAATCGGGTGGATCACTGCACAAGCCCGGGATGCGCGTTCCAACAAGGTGACCTGCAACAGCAAACCGCGATGCTGAACGAACTGGTTCGCATCTGGCCGTGTCCCAGTCAGGCCATTGATGGCCTGGTGCAGGCCGAACCGGGCGTGTGGCACGCCACGGGAGAATCTCTGGCCTTGGGCGCGGTTCGCGTGGGGCCGCTGTGGATGGGGCGAGGCAGTGGTCTGTCACAGAAAACGTGCATGATCGGCCCGGCATGGACCGCCGATCAGTCCCAGCCCGACGCCGCGCCTTCCGTGGTCATCATCAGAGACATCAGCGAAGTGGAACTGCCGCAGACATCCAGCGGCAACCCTTCGCATCGATCTGCGCGGTTGTATCCGGTCATCAAGCGCGCCCTCGATGTCGCAGGCAGTCTTGCCGCTCTGCTGTTGTGCCTGCCCATCATGCTTCTTGTGGCCGCGTGCATCCTTACCGAGGACGGCCGCCCGCTGTTCTTCGGTCATTCACGCCAAGGGCGCGACGGCCGCATCTTTCGATGCTGGAAGTTCCGCACCATGCACCGCAACGCGCACAAGGTTGTGCGCGATTTGGCGGTGAAGAACGAATGCGATGGGCCGCAGGTTTTCATTCGGAACGATCCGCGCGTCACGCGCGTGGGCCGGTTCCTCCGGGCGGCGAATCTCGATGAGTTGCCGCAGTTCTGGAACGTTCTTGCCGGACACATGAGCCTCGTGGGGCCGCGCCCCAGCCCCGATGACGAAAACCAGTTCTGCCCGGCGTGGCGCGACCTGCGGCTGAGCGTGCGGCCCGGCATCACGGGACTCTGGCAACTCAATCGCACCCGAAAACGCGGCGCGGACTTCCAGGAATGGATCAAGTACGACATCCAGTACGTGCAGCATGCCAGCCTCTGGCTTGACCTCAAGATCATGCTGCGCACGGCCAAACTCCTGGCGACAGGGAGATCATGACATGCGTCTAAGCAGGCGAGGCCGCCGGCGATGGATCGTGGCGGCGGCGGCTATCCTCATTGGTTCGATCGCCTTCGTGCTCTTTGGCGCGGTTCGCGCAGCGCAACAACAGCGGCTGCTCGCCGAATCTCGCCAAGCCGGACTTGCCGCGCATGCGCAGGGCGACCTGCAGGCCGCGCTGAATCGATTGAGTTATTACTTCGAGCAGGTCAAGGACGACCTAGAGGTCAATCTTGCCTTCGCCGACGCCCGCGCGCGGCTGCCGATTGTCGGCGGGCGGCACATGTTTGAGGCGGTGGATCTCTATTTTACCCACGGCCTGCGTCTGCTCGATCAGGACCCTTCGCGCGATGCCGACCAATCCCGGCGCCGCGAAATTCTTCACCAACTGCTGCAACTCTACGGCCGGCTGGGTCAGCGCGTGGAAGCGCTGCACACCGCCGATCGGCTGCTGGCGATTGACCCGGATTGCCGGGAGGCGCTTGCGGCAAAGGCCGACCTGCTGTGGATCGATCGCAAGTTTCCCGAGGCGCTGGAGGTGCTCGATCGCCTGATGGCGCTGGAGCCGGCCAATCTCGCATGGCGGCGCATGCATCTTGAGATTCAGGGTGAGCGCGGCATGCGGGCCGAGCAGCGCCTGGAACTCTGTCGAACATGGGCCCGGGATTTCCAGGGCGACGGTCGGTTTCATGCGTTGACCGCTGCGCTGCTGCTGGAAGCCAGCCGCATGGACGAGGCTGTCGCGGAACTCCAGGCCGCAGCCCAGCGCGGCGCCGATGAGCAACCCGTGCTGGAGCGCATCGTCGAATTGATGGACCTGCTCGATCAGCGTGACGAAGCCGAACGCTTGATCGCCGCGACCCTGCAGCAAAGGCCGGGCGAACAATGGGTGCATGAAACGCGCATCCGCCGCTTGTGGCACGCCCATGATCTGGACGGCGCCTTGCGTGCGCTGGACGAAACGCACGCGGCGAATTCGAACTTCAACACGAGCCTGTGCCGGCTTCGCGCGTTGACGTTGCTGTGCATGGGACGCATGGACGAAGCCGTCCTCGCGCTGGCGCCGCTGCGCGAATCGCCTGCCACAGATCAGCGCAATGATGTGGATCACGCCTGGGCTGACGCGGTGGCGGGCGCGATCAGGCAGCCGCCAATCCCCTGGCAGGAGCGCATGGAGGCGCTGAACCGGGCCTTCGCGCTTGCACCTGATGATGCCGTGCTGTGCTCGCTGCTGGGTGACGCATGGACGGAGGTTGGCGAGCAATCGCAGGCGATTCTGTATTACCAACGTGCGGCGGAGTTGGACCCCGCGTGGGTTGCTGCGGGACTTTCGCACGCGAACGCGCTCTTGCGCGCCGGCCGACTTGATGAGGCGTACGCCGCAAGCCGTCTGGTGATCAGCCGTGCCCCCAAAAACCAACTCGCGCCGTTGCTTCTGTACGCGAAAGCCTATTTGGCGATTCGTTCCACGGGTCGCGCCCCAACGCTGATCGATTGGAATGAAGAACTTGGGCGAGATCTGATTGAGATTCTCGAGCACGTGCGCGATGAGCACGCCGCGAACTCCGATGTCGCAGCCTTGCTCGCCGAAGCCTACTGCCAGTTCGATGCGCGCGATCAGGCGACGCAGTTCATGCAGCGCGTCATCGATGCTGAAGATTCCAGCCCGCGAATATTGCTCGCGCTGGCCGAAGTAGCCAGGCGACACGAACTGCCCGTGGAGGAAGCGCTTGTGCATCGCGCGATCGACCGGGGCGACACCAGCCTGCGGCCGGTATTGACTCTTGCGGAAGTGCGCGCGCGACAGGGAAATCCTGATGCGGGTCTTGCGTTGATTGACGCATGGATCAGCGATTTGCCGCCGCAGATGTCCGCGCGCGCCGAAGCAATGGCCGACGCGATGATCGATCGGGTTGAATTCATGCTGCGATTCCGGATGCCCGGCGCCGTCGAGGCGCTCGGGAGTGCGATCACCGCTGCTCCCGACAACGTGCGCGTGCAGCAGTTGGCCTTCGCGCTGCCCGAAGCGTGGAACCAGCCCGACCTGATGTCGCGCAGTCTGGAGAATCTTCGACGCATTCTTGGAGAACGGGCGCCGCAGGTTCGTCTGGCCGAAGCGCAGTTTCTGCTTCGCGGCGGCCAGCGCGATGAGGCTTCACTGGCCAAGGCGATCGTTCAGATCGAAAGCGTGGTGAAGCAGTCGCCGGATTCGCTCGCGGCTCTATCACTGATGGCCGAGGCGCTGACGGCTGGTCCGCAGCCGAATGTGGATCGTGCGGTCGCGTGTCTGGAGCGAGCCGCCGGCCTGTATGCCGACAACGCCGACACCCTCGTGCGGCTGGTGACGCTGCTCCAGCAGCGCGGCGATTTCCCCAGGGCCGGCCGTCACTTGCGCAGCGTCGCCCGTCTCAAGCACTTGAATCCGCAGTTGCAGCGCGCGGAATTGAGGCTCTGGCAATCGCAAGGCGATTTTGAAACCGCGCTGGCGCGGGCCGCAGCGATCGTGCACGACACATCGCCAGTGCCCGATCAACTGGTGCTTGCAGCAATTCACGTGCAGGCGGGCCAGCGAGAACAAGCAGAGGAGATTTACCTTCGCCTGTTGCAAAATCCTCAACCCGATGCGCTCGTGCTCTCACAGGCGGCAGAGTTCTACGCCGAAACCGGTCGCTTTGCGCGCGGAATGGAACTCGTCTCGAGAATCGTGCCGGCACTGGGAATGGGCAGTCGCGATGTGGTGATTGGCTCGTACTGTCGTCGGCATGGCAGGCTGCAGGAAGCGCACGACCACCTTCGGCGCGCCGTCGAGAATGATCGGCGTTCGGTTTCAGCACGCGTTGAATTGGCGCGGCTGCTGCTGGCGATGCGCGAGCCAGCGGGCGCGCGCGAGCAGGCACTGGAAGGATTGAAGATCGATCCGGAGAACTCGGACCTTCGCGCCGCGGTGGCCGTGGCAAGCCTGCGACTTTCGCCGCAGGATCGGCAGCAGGGATTGAAGTCCTTGCGCGACCTGGGTGAATCCAATGCTGATCTGGCAGCGTGCCTGTCGCTTCTGGAGAAGATTCCTTACCGCGATGGCGAATTGCATCCGACGGATGAGAATCTTGCCGGCGCGCGTGCGCTGGTCGAGCAGCACCCCGGTTTCTTGTCCGCCTGGCAATTGGCGGTTTCGCTGCATGCTACGGCGGGGAAAGCCGACGATGCGATCGCGCTGGCTCGCAGCGCGGTGAATCGATTTCCAGCGCATGCCGAACCTTCGCAATGGGCGACGCAGTTGCTTGCGGCAAAGGGTCGCTGGATGGACGCCATGGCCGAGGCGCGCGAGTGGCGACGCAGGGCGGCGGAAGACCCAATGCAGGCCGATGTCGCCATCGCGTCGCTGCTAATCGAAATGCAGCGCCCGGCCGAAGCCGTGCAGCAACTTGAGCCACAATCACAGGTGCTGCTGGCCGATCGCGAGCGGTATCCGGATCAAATCGCGGTGTGGGTCCGTGCCCTCGCCTTGGGCGGCGGGTATGAGCGTGCAGCGGCGGTTGTCGAACCGCTGCTTACCGCAGACCCCAAGTGGCGGCAGCGTTGGCGAGAGACCGCGTTGATGCTGGACGATGCCCACGCCGCCAGCGCGCTTGCCATGCTTGATGCCCACGCCGGCGACCCGCAGGAAGCGCTGGCACAAGCAGTCGCATGGATTGTCCTGGGCAGACGAGGCGAGTGCGCCGAGTGTCTAAACCGTGCCGCCGCGTTGACGGATCAAGCCGAAGCATCCGACCAACGTCGTCAGTGGAAGGTGCAAGCCCTCATGACCCGCGGGCAAATTGCCGAATCTCGCGGCGACTGGACCGCAGCGGAAAGCTCCTACCGCGAGGCTTTGAAATTGCAGCCGAATAATCCTTCGACGCTCAACAATCTCGCCTACGCCCTGGCCAGCAAGCAAACCGGTTGTGAGGAAGCGTTGCCGCTGATCGAGCGTGCGCTGGCACAGCAGCCGGATCAGCCAGATTTTCTCGACACGCAGGCGCTGGTGCTGCTTTGCCTTGGCCGCGCCGCCGAGGCCGAAAGCCTGCTCACCCGAGCCGTTTCGCTGCGCCCGGAAGACCCGGGAATCGCGTTGTCACTGGTGGATGCCCGCCTGCGGCTGAATCGAATGGATGGAATGTTCGCCGCGTTTCAGGACCTTCGCCGGCAGATCAAAATGGAGAAACGACCCGATCGACAGATTCTGGAGAGGTTTGAGAC
>CAMPIL010000190.1 GCA_946886375.1 uncultured Phycisphaerales bacterium | reverse complement strand
CCGGAGAGCCGTTCTCCCCGTCACATCTGAGCAGCGGGCAAACCGTCGGTCGCTTCGATCTCCACGACCACCCGCCGGTCCGCTATCTCGCGGAATCCGCCGATCGTGCCGTCGGTGAGGCCCTCGCGCAGTTCATCGCCGCTGGGGGTGAGGTCCTTGAGAAAACCGGTGCGCTTGGCGTAATTGTTGATGGTGCGCGTGAGCGAAGTCTTGAAGCCCGCCACGTGCGTGCCGCCGTCAGGGTTGACGATGTTGTTGCCAAACGCCAGCAGCAGTTCGTTGGTGGCGTCGGTGTACTGCATGGCGACATCGCACACGAGCCCGGTTTCCGCGTCTTCGCGGTGAACCCAAATCGGTGGACTGACAGCGGTCTTGGAGCGGTTGAGATGCTCCACGTAGCCTTTCAGTCCGTCCTCGAAGTGAAAGGTTTCTTCGCGCTGCTTGCCCTTGGCGTCGACGCGCTCATCAACGAGGCGGATAGTGACGCCGGGGTTCAGATACGCCAGTTCGCGAAGCCTGTGCTGGAGCGAGTCAAAGCGAAATTCCGTATCCGGAAAAATCTCGCTGTCGGGCATGAAACTGATGCGCGTGCCGTTCTTGCGAGGCGTAGCGGCGTCGAGGCGATCGGCAATGACGTCAAGCGCCTTGTCGATCTCGCCGCGTGCAAAGGTGATCAGATACACCTTGCCGCTCTTGTAGACTTCAACTTCGCACCATTCTGAAAGCGCGTTGACACACTTGACGCCCACGCCGTGCAAGCCGCCTGAAACCTTGTACGTGTTGTCATCGAACTTCCCGCCGGCGTGCACTTCGGTCATGATGACTTCGACGGCAGGTCGGCCGTTGATGGACGGATTCTCGTGCTTCATCGGATCGACCGGCATGCCGCGGCCGTCATCGATGACTGTGCATGAACCGTCTACACCGATGCGAACAGTGACCGCGGTCGCGTAGCCCGCCATCACCTCGTCGATGGAGTTGTCAACGCACTCGTACACCAGGTGGTGAAGCGCGTTCAGACCAACGCCGCCGACGTACATGCCGGGGCGCTTGCGAATGGCTTCCAGCCCCTCGAGCACCTGGATCGATTCGGACGTGTAATTGTCGAGTTCGATTTCGACGGGATCGGGTCGGAGCGAAGCGCCCGAACCTGCGTTCTTGCCGGAGATTCCCGGAGTTCCGGCAGTTCCGGGGGCTTCGGCGACGCCTTCGATGGACTGGGTCATGGTGTCGCTGGAGACAGCCGCGGATGAGTTTTTGAGTGTTCTTGGCAAGGTGCCAATTATAGGCGATCAGGGCCGATTTTGGCGGCCTCTGGCAAGGGATTTTGGACAATTGTGACGCGCTATAAGCCGTTGAAAATCAAGGACTTACAGCAGTCAAAACGGATTGGATAAGAGTGATCGTCCGGCAGGTGAGGTTTGGGGGCCTACGCCACGTCTTTGTGCGCGTCCAGGCAGCCAAATACCACCCGGAAATGATCGTTGCGAACGTCAATTCCATCGTGTTCAACAATCTGCAAATCCCGTTGCTGTCGAAGGTCGTACTGCAGAGGCATGGTGCCCGTGCGGCGTGAAAAATTCGATGCCGCCAGCGTCTGCACCGTCGGCTGACATGGGGCCTCGGCGTGCCAGTGCACGACCACAGCACTCTCGCCATTGCTCAGGGTCACGACCGATCCAGGGGGGAACGCGGGAACCACGATGGGCAGCGTGGCCAGCACGATGGGATCGAACCGAGTGGTCAGCGGGCCCGTGAGCATGTCCTTGAGCACGCGCACGCGCGGCTGCGCTGGACCATCGGGTGGATGCCGCAGGCGATCAAAGTGATTCGCCACGCAGACGATGCGCGCGAACACGTGAATCTCCTCGCCGGCCAGGCCGCGCACACGTCCATCGGGTCCCAGCGAAGTGGGAAACCCGGTTCCGTCAAAGTACTGATGGTGGTGGAGCACGACGCCGGCGGCGGCTGGCGGAATGGCGCCACTGATCATGTGATGCCCCAGTGAGACGTGGCTGCGCCATTGAGGATCGCTTTCATCGCGAGTGCGTTCGTAGCGCAGCCGCGCACCGGAATCGAGCGCTGACTTGCCAATGTCGTGCAATGCCGCGCCAAGGCCGAGGCTCACGACATCGCGGGCGTCCTTGGGACGCAGTCGCCGCCGCTGTTGCACGAGATAGCCTTGCAGTTTCAATCCGAGCAATACGCTCAGGAAACAGACCTCACTGGCGTGGCGCATTTCGCTTTCGGCTGACCCGCCCAATTCAACGATGTAAGACGCTGCGGTAGGTTCAATGACGAGGCCTTCGATTAAACCCCGAATCGTCCGCCGGTAGTGGGCGAACTCAATTTCAGCGTGGGCTTCGCGCTGCGTGGGATCGAACATCTCCGCGACCAGGCTCACCAGGTGCGATTGCTGATGGAGGATCGCAGGCGAAACGTACTGCTTGATTTGATCAGTGCCCGGATACTCGATCCAGAGATCGGGGATTTCCAGTTCGACCATTTTCTGGATCAAGCCATCGGTCAGGCAATAGCCTTCCGTTAACAGCATGGTGCCGCGGCGCGGGTGCAGCACCGGCAGCGCCAGTTGCATCCCCGGCGCGGCATGTTTGATCGGCACTCGAAGCATTGCGGGCCTCTTCCAGACGGCGGCGTCCCAATTAGAGATCGGCACAACCTTCCGCCTTGCTCATTGAATTGAGCTAGAGCAGGCGACTCATTTCGGTCCGTTTGCACCGGAGCATTTGGGCAAGCCGTTTTTCCAATTCCGATGGGCGGGCGATTCCGGCGTAGTTGCCGTTTGTATACTGGAGCAATCGGGCATCCTGTGACGATAACTCAGTGCCGGCCTACCCAGAGTGAACTGAACCATGCCCAAGTCTGATAAAGCGTTGGTTGCCCGAGCGGTCTCCCATTCAGCCTGCGGCGAGTGCGGTTCTCCTGACATTTCGAATTCGACCGCCGGTGCGTCCCGCCGCAAATTCCTTTTCGCGGGTGTCGGCCTGCTGCTTGTGGGCTGCGCGCCCAAGGCAGTGACGACGGCGTTGCCAAGTCCGGTGTGGAAGCCGCGCGAACTTGGACCCTTGGATGCGCCGCCGGCAATTGCCACGCCGACGCCTGCGGCCGGCAACGTCATCCCGCGCGCGCAGTGGGCCGGCAGCACGCCCGTGCCCGCGCTGATGAATCCCATGCTGCCCGTGCGGTACATCACCGTGCATCACGATGGAATGGACCCGTTCTATGGCAGTGATGTTCGTTCGACCGCCGATCGGCTCGAGCGAATCCGCCGCGCCCATCGCGACAAGGGGTGGGGCGACATCGGCTATCACTTTGCCATCGACCGTGACGGGCGCGTGTGGCAGGGCCGGCCGCTGAGTTGGCAAGGGGCGCACGTGAAAGATCACAACGAAGGCAACATCGGCGTGGTGACGTTGGGCAACTTCGATCGCCAGGCCCCAAGCGCGCCGCAGATCGCAGCGCTCAACCGCCACGTGAGCATGCTCATGCGCCAGTATCGCGTGCCGATGACGAACGTGAAGACCCATCAGGAATGGGCGCCAACCGCATGCCCCGGCACAAACCTGCAGCGCTACATGGTCGCGGTGCGCCGGAACGGGCAGATCGGGTGAAACGACAAGCACATCTGTGATCAAGCGTGGGAAGGGGGCAGGGTAATCCCCGTTGTTCTGGGGCGTTTACTCATGCGCGCAGCGTTGAGCGATTCGTCGACTTGTTCAACTGGCGGCTTGGAGATCGTTCACACTCTTATGGATGGAGTGCGAATCTTCAGTTCCAACTCATGCCCTTGGGCCATGAGCGGTAGGGCTGGCGCTCGGCGACGCCGACCAAGTGGTCGAGGCTGGAAAGTTCCCGCCGGATCATTCTCGCCCTGCGAAGCGGATCAGCCTCGGCAAGCAGTCGATACTTCAATTCAGTGTCGTGAACCAGCGCAAAGCCGATCAACTCCAGCAGGGCGTGAGTTGAAACATCATCGCGGTCGAACCACTGCATCACGGTTTCAACGCTGCGCATACGGCTGAGGCGCGGGCCGCCAAGCAGATTGCGCAGAACACTTCGCACGTTGCTGAGGCCCGGCGGACTGAGTTCCACGGGCTCAAGTGGCGTGAGTTTGGCGATGCGGTACGGACGCTCCAGCGTGGGCTCAATGATGCGCGCGATCTTGGCGCGGCACACGCCATGCAGCAGGATGTTGTGCCGGCCATCAGCCAGCGCGTCGTGATGCACGATGTGGCCGACGCACACGGCCGGTCGCAGCGGGGGGCGACCTTCGTAGTCCAGTTTCCAGTCATCGCCGCGAAACACCGCCATCGCGATCTGCAGCGTGCCGCTGTCCGCGCAATCCTCGATCATTTGTCGATAGCGAGGTTCGAAGATGTGCAGCGGCTGCACGGCATGCGGCAACAGCACCGCGTCGGGCAGCGGGAACAGAGGCAGCGGTTTGCTGAAATCAACGTGAACAACCTCGGACATCGCCGGATGATAGGCCGATCGGCAACGCCGAAACGTCCAGAAGCCACAACATCAAATCGCCGCGGCGCAGTGGCCCCCAAAGGCAGAAGCCAAACTCAGTGCCCCAAGTTTGAACCCGCATGCTTCTGACCTCAACGCTCAAGTTCCAAACGTCGCCTGCACTTCATCGAAGATCTTCGGCAGGCTCATCCGAATCGCCTCGAGTTGCGGCTGGGACATGTTGAGTTCTTCCAGCGAGAAGGCGTCGACGTTGGTGTGCGGGATGTCGGCTCGGAACCCGTAGCCCAATTGCGCCGCGAGGCGGTCGCTCACGTACACCACCGTGGCCAGCATGCGGTTGCCCGCGGGAAGTTGCTGCGGGTCGTGGTGGTAGCCTGCGACGTAGGAGAACGACTTGGGGAACTTCCAGGCTTCGCACAGACCAGCGCCGAACGCGCAGTGATCCGCGCCCATGACAGCCTGCTCGATCTGGCGCATGTCGGTCAGCGGCTGGCCGTCGGCGTTGAAACGCATTTCATCGAATACGCGGATCAGTTTCTCGCGCATCGCCTGCATCTGCACCATCAGGCCTATGTCGTGAATCAGCCCGGCGAGAAACGCTTCGTCGGGCAGGCCGAGTTTCAGTTGATCGCAAATGAGTTTGCTGCCAGCCCCGGTGGCCATGGAGTGAATCCACAGGCCGCGGGCCGAAAAGCGCGGGCACAAATCGCCGCCGCGGAACAACTTCGTCAGGCTGGCTGCAATCGCGATGTTCTTCACCGCGTTCAGGCCCAGCAGAACGATCGCGCGGTTGATCGAGCCGATTTGCCGCGGCAGCCCATAGAACGCCGAATTCACGACCTTGAGAATGCGGCTGCACAGCGCCGGATCGTGCGCGATCACGTTGTGGAGATCCTGCGCGGTGCTGCTGGGATCCTCCACCAACTCAATGATCTTGAGCGTGATTTCCGGAAGCGTGGCGATATGGCTGATGCTGCGAACAGCCGATTCAATAACGTCTTTCCCATCAGCCGAGGGCGTCGTGCTCGTCGCCATGTCTTGCTCCTTTATGGGCGATCCCGATTGAAGATCGGCGATGGCGAAGTTCGACTTGACCGGGGTCCGAAAAAGGCTGGAAATTGTGTCTTCAGCCAAGTCGCCTGCGGATCAATAGGCGTTTTGCTTGCGCAGGGCGTGGACATCAAAATCCAGCTCCGCAAGCACGTCCGCAATGCGGCAGCCTGCTTTGCCGTCGCCGTAGGGATGCGTCATCTCGCGGCAATCCAGTCGCGGTGCGGCCAGCGCGTCTGCAATCGCCTCGCGAATTGTCTGATAATTCCAGCCGGGAACGTCGCACACATTGCCGGGCATTTCGCGCCCAGCCTGCCTGGCGCCGATGTTCACGCACCGCAAGGGAATCGCTGCGGCTTCAATCAACCCCGCGCTGGAGTTTCCCACAAGCAGGGTGGCGCGGCGGAGCAGGCCAATGAACCGCTCGCGCGGCAGGTGCTCGATTGCGCGGCAGCCCGATGACTTGATCGCACTAACGATTCCATCCCGTCCCGGATCGTGATTCGGATGCATGATGAGCAGTGGAGCGATTTTGGATGCAATCTCAATCAACTGCGCAGCGCGGTCCTGCTCCACCTCATCAGAATCGCCGACTGGATGCAGCATCATGATGAACTGAGGCGAGCCCATCGCTGCGAAGGACGAATCGTCCAGCGGCGGGATCACTTCCAAGCCATCGATGGCAGGAGATCCGACAATGTGAACTCGCTGCGGATGCTCGCCCATCGCGATGATCCGAAGCGCGGAATTGCGCGTTGCAGGCAGGTGAATGTGCGCCAACTTCGTGATCGCGTGGCGCATCGCCTCGTCGGCGATTCCCTCGGCTCGATCTCCCCCGTGAATGTGCGCCACGCGCACGCCCGCCACCGACGCGGCGATCGCAGCGGCGAACGCCTCGATGCGATCGCCCAGCACGACCACGACATCGGGCGTTTCCCTGGCGAGAAAATCAGCCATGCCGTGAACTCCAGCGCCCAGCGCCCGCGCGTCGGCAAGGCGGCCGCCAAGCGTTCCGCCGCCAGCAAGCTCCTGCATCGGAAAACTTGCGGCAATCTTGAACTCGGATTTGATTTCATTGATGGTCGGCTCAGCGCCGAGCAAATGCGTGCCCGTCACCACTGCGCGCAGATTCAGCGACGGATGCGAGGCGATGGCGCGCATCACAGGCCGCAGCAAGCCGTACTCGGCCCGCGTGCCGGTGACCACCGCAATGCGTCGTCTGCGATTGCTCGGCGACTCGGTCATGCCAGGTCCTCTTCACGCAGAGGCGTATCGGCGGCAATTGGCCTGCGGACTCGCCGCCCGACTGTCGCCTGCATCACCGCGGGGCTGAGTCCTGTGCCGGGGCGTTTGATCGTCAGATCGGCTGGGGCAATCACGTGCCCCGCAGGCAAATCGCGAGTCGAGGTCAGCGACTGGCGCGAGAGTTTCCGCACCTCCTGCTCGATCGGAAGCACAAGCTTATTC
>CAMPIL010000189.1 GCA_946886375.1 uncultured Phycisphaerales bacterium | reverse complement strand
GACTGGGCGTCCGCTTTGACGGGCCCACCGCCATGATGGAGCAGACCGTGACCGCGTACATGCCCAACGGCAAGCAGGGGCTCACCACGCTGATGGATGCGCCCGCCGTGCAAGGCACGCTGCCCAGTTTCGTCGGGCCGGAATCCATTTCGTATTCCAACGTGAGTTTTCGATTCTCTGGTCTGATGGATGTCATCCGCAACGTGATTGCGTCAAATCCCATGCTCGCGGCGCAGGCCGGCCAGGAAGTTGACGCCATGGCGCCCATGGTGAATCAGATCACTGCATCGCTGGGCACGCAGGTTCACTGGAGCACATCGGTCAGCAAGCCGTACACCGCCGACAGCCGCCACTCGCTGTTCGCGATCGAATGCGTGAAGCCGCAGGAGTTTGAGCAGGTGATCGCGGGCATGGCGGAAGGAATAGGTTTGGAATCGCGCGATTTCCTTGGCCAGCGGATTTACACGATGCCCGCCGACATGATGGCGATGCCCATGCCCGGCATGGAAATGGGGCCTGTCTCGCTGGGCATTGGCGGCGGGTTCATCATGCTGGGCTCGACTCCCGCGGTTGAACAAGGTCTGCGCGCCACAGGTCAGCCCGGCGGAGCGACGCTGGCCTCGGCTTCGGACTTTCAGCGGGCTGTTGCCGCATTGCCGAAGAACAACGTCGTCGCGTGGGGATTCAGCGACACGGTCGCTTCCGTGGAATCAGCCATCGCCATGCAGCGCGAGATGATGCGCAACATGATCGAGCAGATGGGCGAGCACGCCGGCGAAATGGAGCCCGATGAGGCCGCTGACTTCAAGGCCATGCAAGATGAAATGGAAGCCCAGATGCGCGAGAGCATGAAAATCTGGGAAGACATCGACTTCAACGTGATTCGTCGCTACCTGGGCCCGACTTCCTGGCAGGTGCAGTCAACCGATGATGGTTTCACATTTCGCGGTTACGCGCTCTCGGCAACGCCGGGGGCGCAGCCCTGAATCGTGCGGCAGCGGCGTCCCAGGCGCATGGCCAAAAGCCAGCGCCCAAGGCGATCGATGCTCGGTTCTGGATCGCCGCCGCGCTGATCGTGGCTTTAACGCTGGCGGCGTACTGGCCGGTCTACTCTGCGGACTTCATCAACTTTGATGATGATCGCTACATCACCGAGAATCCTCACGTCCAGGCTGGCCTGACCGCCGAGTCGATCGGCTGGGCGTTCACCACGTTCAGCGTCGGCAACTGGCATCCGTTGACGTGGATGTCGCATCAACTGGACTGGGAATTGTGGGGCACGCGTGCGGGCGGGCACCATTTCACGAATCTCCTGCTGCACATTGCCAGCGCGCTGCTGCTGTTTGGCCTGTTGCATCGCATGACGCGGCGACTGTGGCCAAGCGCGCTGGTGGCAGCCTTGTTTGCGCTGCACCCGCTGCACGTGGAGTCGGTTGCGTGGGTGGCGGAACGCAAGGATGTCCTCAGCATCTTTTTCGGCCTGCTTGCGATCCACTCGTATGTCGGTTGGACCCGCGATTCGCGACCGATTCATTTCGCAGCCGCGCTGCTGCTGTATGCCATGAGTTTGATGAGCAAGCCGACGCTCGTCACGCTTCCTTTCGCGCTGCTGTTGCTCGATGCCTGGCCACTCAAGCGAATCACGGCGGTCGCGGGTTTGTGGAAGCCGGTCCTTGAGAAAATTCCGTTTCTCCTGCTGGCGATCGGGTCTTCGATCATCACCATGCTGGCGCAGCGCGGCGGCGGGGCGGTGGCGACGTGGGATCGCATACCGCTGACTGCGCGATTGCAAAACGCCATCGTCGCATACGCCAGTTATATGGGTGACGCCATCTGGCCCGCGCGCCTGGCTGTGATGTATCCGTATGTCGAAGATCACGCAACGGCGATTGTCGGTGCAGCCGCGCTGCTGTTGATCGGAATCACCGCGATCGCGTTTCGCGTGCGATTTTCACGGCCGTATGTGACAACGGGCTGGCTTTGGTTTCTCGGCACGCTGGTGCCGATGATTGGCCTGGTGCAGGTGGGCATTCAGCAGCGCGCGGATCGTTACACCTACGTCCCGCTGATCGGCGTCTTTATGGTCGCGGCGTGGCTGGCGGCGGACGTGGCTGAAACGCGCCGCCGCCTGAAGCCGATGCTCATCGCCATGTGGGTTGCCGCGGTTTGCGCCCTTGGGGTTCGCACTCACGTGCAGGCGGGCGTCTGGCACGACAGCGTGCGGCTGTTCCAGCACTCGCTTGCCGTCACCACCAGCAACGCTTTCGCTCACAACAACCTCGCCAGCGCGTTGCAGAGGCAGGGTCGGTTCGCCGATGCGTTGCACCACTATCGCGAAGCCGTTCGCATTAATCCCAACTACCAGTTGGCGCTGAACAACCTTGGCAATCTGCTGATGAGCACGGGCGATCTGGAGCAAGCAGTCGCGGTGCTGAACCGCGCGGTCAAGGTGCGGCCGGAAACGGCGGAGTCGCAGTTTCTGCTTGGCGCGGCTCTTTATCGATCCGGGCAGATCGAACCGGCGATCGGGCGTTTGCGCGAATCGCTGCGGCTTCGGCCGGAATTCGTCAATGCCCACGTCGCGCTCGGGCGAGCACTGGCGCAGCAGGGGCAGATGGAACAGGCGATCAATCAGGAGCAACTCGCTCTTGAATTTGATCCGCGTTGCGTCGATGCCCACCTGACGCTGGGCATGATCTTCGTGCAGCAGCAGAAACTCGACGCTGCGGCTGAGCGGTTCGTGGCCGCGCTCAACCTGCAGCCGAACAACGCGCAAGCGATGAGTTTCCTCGGCCGGGTGCGCGCTTCACAGGGGCGATTGGACGAGGCGATCAGACTGCTGCGCGAGGCGCTTCGTCTCGATCCGGCAAACGCGGAAACACAAGGATATCTTCAGGCCGCATTGCAACTGCGGCAGAGGCAGCCGGATTCCTGATTCAGCCGCTCGCCTTCGCGCCGAACCGCTGATGCAATTGATCCGCGAAGGTGCGCAACCACGAGGGCTCCGGCAGCGCGTAGGGCCGGAACTTCTCCAGCGATCCATGCTCCTCACTGAAGAACAGCGCGCGGTGCATGCCCAGTTTCGCTGCCAGCGGCGAGTCGATCAGATTGCTGGAATCGCTGGCTCCCATCTGGAACAGCACGCGGGTCTCGAATTCCTTCAGGCTCTGGCGATCCAGCGACCGCGTGAGATTGCTGGCGGTGTCGCACCAGGCGAGCGTGAAAATGCCCCGGCCGGGACCCTCGCGCAGGATGGAAGCAAACTGTTTTTCCGGGCGCGGCTTGTCATCATCGTTTGATGAAGAGAAACCAAAATCCTCTTCCTGCCGCAGCATGCGGAATCGTTGCAGGCCGTAAACCAGCAGATAGATCGCCGACGGCCGACTCGCCGCGTCGTCGCTGTTGCACTGCGCGATTTCATTGATGGCGGCGGGGACATCGCGGTAGGCGACGATGCAGGGCTTGTGCGGCAGCATGTCGGCGACGCGCTGCAGCGAGCCGGTCGTGGGAGCGTCGGGCGGCGTGCCATCGAGAATGTAGAACGCCGCGCTGCCGGGTGCGTGCTGGGCCGTAAGGCTCAACAGTGCGCTGGTCATCATTGCCAGCGCCGATTCCTCGCGCTGCCCGACGATGATCAGGTTGCTGCCTGATTGTTTGCGGAACACCGCGGCCGTGGGGTCCTTGATGGCGATGGCCTCGCCCAGCCATGCGCTCGCGGCGGCTGGCTGCGGGGCCGAATTCCGGCTGTGCGCCAGTTCTTCCAGCAGGTGGTTGCGGGAAATCTCCGCCGGCACGTTTCCTTCAAAGACGATCTGCGGCTCCTGGCGCCGATAGCCGCGCGTGTGCGCCACGTTCTGCACGCGCTTGAGGCACTGTTCGCGCTTGTCATCGGGCAGCCAGACGATCTGGAAGGGGTTGTTGCCTTCGATCAAGCCCGAGGCGTCGTTGTAGATCGCCTCGCCGGGCCTGGACAGCAGGCGTGCCGCGGCGTTGTCATCGCTCAAGATCAAGTACGAATCCGCTTCACTGCACTGCAGCGCGATGCGCACGCCCATCTGGCCGATCGTGCTGCGCGCCAGCGAATATGCCCCGCCCAGCGTTTGCGAGCCGAGCAGCACGTGCATGCCGAACGCGCGACCTTGGCGCACAAGGCGATCCAGCAGCAACGCCGCATCCTGCGCAAGTTTGTCGTCCTCGATAAACAGTTCCTGAAATTCATCAATGATGAGCAATGTGCGCGGCAGTTTCTCCGGATGACCGCTGCGTCGGTAGCCCGCAAGGTCCTGCACCCCCAGATCGCGGTACAAATTGCCTCGGTGCTTCAATTCCGCGTCCAGTCGTTGTAATACGCTGAGTCCGAATTCACGATCGCTCTCAATCGCCACCGCCCGGGCGTGTGGCAGTTCGTGCGTGGCGTAGGTCTTGAACTCCACGCCCTTCTTGAAGTCCACAAGGTAGAACTCGACTTCCTCCGGGCTGTACCACAGCGAGAGATTGGTGATCAGCGCGTGCAGCAGCGTTGATTTGCCCGAACCGGTTTTGCCCGCAACCAGCGCGTGCTGCGATGTGCCCACCCCCAGCGTGAGGTACTGGAGCTTCGTCGCGCCGGCACGGCCCAGCGCGACGCGAAGGTCGTTGGTGGTCGAACCGCTCCACAATTTCTCGGAGTCCGGCGCGATGACGTCAAACGGAACCTCCACGCGACTGGTGTCACGCGCCGCCTCGCCGATGATGTGCAGGTTGCGCGTGAGGAAGTCTTCGCTGGGCGGATCATCGACGGTGAGCGGAAACGCCGCGAAGGCGTCATCCTGGAGCACGAAGCGGTCCTTCTCACAGCGCAGGCGTACGCTGTTGCGCTGCAGGTCGTGCATCTGAATGCCCGGCGGGAGCGGCTGGCGGTCGTCCACGGTGATCAGCGTGTACACGCCGCAGCGGGCGCCGCTGTTGACGATGCTCGCCAATCGCCGCGCCGCGGTCTCGCTGAAATTCACCGGAAAATTCGCAATGACCAGGAAACGGAACGGCTCGGCGATTTCGCCCGCGTCCACGTTGTACTCGCCGATCGTTTCGTATTCATTGCGCAGATACTTCTGGATCACGTTCTCCATGTGCTCGGTCAGGTCGAGCAGGCGCTGATCGATGTGCCTGTCCTCGGTCCAGATCTTGTCGGTGACGTACGCCCCGTCGTAGTCAGCAAGGTGCATGAAGCCGGCGAAGTTCTGGCCAAGTCCGACCGGATCGATGATCGTGAATCGGATTTTTCCGGGCGGCAGCGTGGTCAGCAGGCGAAACATCACCGTCTGCAGCACGCTCACGGCTTCATCCCGGCCTTGATTGCTCGTGTGAATCACCATCGCGCACGGTTCAGGAAACGCGAGCATCGCCGGAATGGAAAAATCAGTCGGCCCGGGGACGATGAGGCGTTCGTCGAGGGGAATCCCGCCGGGCATGTCGTTCAGATTGACGCGCATTTCGCCGAAGCGGATGATCGGCGCGAAGCCATTGGGCGGCCGCCATGCTTCCCATGCCGGATCGGTCCACACGGGAAACAATCTTGCGCTTTGGCGATTGATTTCCGCAAGCGAGTCGTGCACGCGGGCCATGCCGGTCTTCCAGCGCGATTCAAGGGCCGACCACTCCGTATCGCGCTTCTCGCGGGCCGCATCGATCCGGGCCGTGTAGCGGCCGAGCAACTCGCGCATCTGCCGATCGTGCTGCTGCTGCAATTCGATCTGACGGGCGTTGTACGCGCTGTCCACAGCCAACTTCTCGCGCTCGAAGTTGGCTTTGTGCTCGGCGATCAGCGGCGGGTATTTTTCGTGAATGCGCTGGATGTGGTAGTCGCGCCGCTGCTGAATCTCTTCGAGAATCGGAGCGAATCGTTCCTGCGCCAATCGAAGATCCTCATCGCGCTTGGCGATCAGTTCCGCGGCGTGGCTGTCGCGTCGCCGTTGGGCATCGCCACGCGCACGCTGGGCAATCGTTTGACCCGATTCCACGTGCCGGCACAACGATTTGTAGTGGCCGGTCAGTCGCGAGCGGGTCACGATGTACACCAACGCCAGAAGAACGATTCCGCCAGCAGCGCCGATCGCTGCGTCCATGAAGATTGGTTGGCCAACCGACCAGCCGCGCGCCGCTGCGCCGACCGCCGCCGCGAGCAGCATGCACAGAACAATGAACAACGCAGGCCACAGCGATTGCAGAAGGCGTGGAATGAACATCGCGCGAATCGCGTCGAGTTCCGCCTTGGCCCGGTCCAGCGCTTGGTCCAGCGCAGCCATGTCACCGGTGGATTCCGCTTCGCCGGCCGAATCTTCAGCGGCGGCATTGTCATCCGCAGGCACGCGCTGGCGATATTTCTTCAGCAGTGTTGCCGCCTGCTCGCGAAGCAACTGGAGGTCCTGCAATTTGCCATTAATTCCCTTGCAAGTTTGCTGAAATTGCTCAATCGGCTGCGGCTCGGTCGCTTCGTAAACGGTCTCGGCGAGCCATATCGCCTCCTCCAGCCCCTTAATTGAGGCAACTTCGTTGACCTCGGCCTTCTCGGCGATGCGGGCCAGCGCGGTTTCGAATTCCAGTTCCAGGCGCGTCAGTTCGGTTTCGAAATCGCTCTTGATCGTCTTGGCCTTGGCGCGAAACTCCTTGTCCGTCGATCGCTTGGCGTCGCGGTACTGCTGCTCGTAGGTCTTGCGCAGTCCCTGGCATTCGCGTTCGATGGCGTCGGTCGTCTCGGCGAATTCGCGCTTGATGCGCACTTCGGCCTCGGCCCGGTCGGCAACCAGGGCCTGCAGGTCGCGCACCGCCACACGCTCGCGGTCATACGGCAGGCCCTCGTTCATGCGCGGCCGCACCCGTGGTGGTCTGCAACTCGACTGCGGGATGTCCGAAATCGATGAAACACTGCAACAGGATATCGGGTTCCGTCCCGGCGAGACGGATTGCTCCGCCTCCACCCGCCCCGACTCGCAGCGCAATTCACTCGCAATCCCGGCGAGCCCGGGCCAGGATCTCGGCCATCACCGTCTGGGC
>CAMPIL010000188.1 GCA_946886375.1 uncultured Phycisphaerales bacterium | reverse complement strand
GCACGTCGAATATGAAACCGAAGCCCGGCACTACGCCCATATCGACTGCCCCGGACACGCCGACTTCATCAAAAACATGATCACCGGCGCCGCACAGATGGACGGCGCGATCCTCGTCGTCTCCGCCGCCGACGGCCCCATGCCCCAGACCCGCGAGCACATTCTGCTGGCACGTCAGGTCGGCGTGCCGCGCATCGTCGTGTTCCTCAACAAGGTCGACCTCGTCGATGATGCGGAACTGCTCGACCTCATCGAACTCGAAGTGCGCGAACTGCTCAACAAGTACGACTTCCCCGGCGACGACACGCCCATCATTCGCGGCGCGGCGTTCCCGGCTCTGACCAATCCCAAGGATCCTGCCGCCACCAAGTGCATTCAGGACCTCATGGATGCCCTGGACTCCTACGTCCCGATTCCCGTGCGCGAGCAGGACAAGCCCTTCCTCATGTCCGTGGAAGACGTCTTCTCCATCAAGGGCCGCGGCACCGTTGTCACCGGCCGTATCGAGCGCGGCGTGGTCAAGGTTGGCGACGAAGTTGAAATCGTCGGCATGATGCCCGAGAAGCGCAAGACCGTCGTCACCGGCGTGGAAATGTTCCAGAAGACGCTGAACGAAGGCATCGCCGGCGACAACGTCGGAACGCTTCTGCGCGGCATTGAAAAGGACGACGTGGAGCGCGGACAGGTGCTCTGCAAGCCCGGCAGCATCAACCCGCACACCCAGTTTGAGGCCGAAGTCTACGTGTTGACCAAGGAGGAAGGCGGCCGTCACACGCCGTTCTTCTCCGGCTACAAGCCCCAGTTCTACTTTCGCACCACCGACGTGACCGGCAAGTTGGAACTGCTCGGCGGAGCCGAAATGTGCATGCCCGGCGACAACATCACGATGAAGATCGACCTGGAAGAAAAGCCCGTCGCGATGGAAGAAGGCCTGCGGTTTGCCGTCCGCGAAGGCGGCCGCACCGTGGGTTCGGGCGTGGTGACCAAGATCGTGAAATGACGTTCCCAATGGTCAGAAGTCCAAGCAGAGTTCGGCGCTTGGACTTCTGACCTCTGTCTTTGATTTCTGACCTCTGATTTTGGATCTCTGCAATGGCCAAGCGAGCAACGGATCGCGAATACGTCTGGCTCCAATGTTCGGAGACAGGCGATCTCAACTACCGCACCAACGTGCGCGTGAAAGGCGGCATGCCGGAGAAACTCAAGGAAGGCTTGAAAAAATACTCCCCGCGTCTGCGCAAGCACACGTTGCATAAGATCAAGCGGAAATAACTTGCGAGCCGGGCTGGCAAGCCCCGGCGTGGATCACGCCGGCTCGCTGGACTCCGGACGCCAGTAGCTCAATTGGTAGAGCAGCGGATTCCAAATCCGCAGGTTGCGGGTTCGAGTCCCTCCTGGCGTGTTTTCGTCGGTTGTCAGTGACCAGGATTCAGTGGTCAGCACTGACAACAGCCACCCTTATGACCACTTGAGGTTGCTCATGTCATTCGCCATTTACAAGCCCGGACAGGGATATTGGACGCGCACCATGTCGGCCGTCGGCCTTGCGGTGCTGGCCCTCATGGGCGTGCACTGGCTCTGGGGCCTGCTGGGAACGATTCGGATCGGCAAGATTGAGCCCATCTACGTTCAGGCCGGCGTCGCGGTGGTCATCCTCACCGTGCTCACCTTGATCGGTTACTACCTGCTCGCCGCCAAGCCGCGCGTGGTTGAGTTCATGATCGCCACCGAAGGCGAGATGAAAAAGGTCAACTGGTCCACCCGGCGCGAGATCGTGGGTTCGACGTGGGTGGTCATCGGCCTGACCATTTTCCTCGCCCTGCTGTGCTTCCTGTTCGACAGCGTCTTTCAGTGGATGTTCCAGGTCATGGGCGTGCTGAAGACTGCCGCGGCGAGTTGAGGTGAGATTACCGCTCGTTTGCTCTTCCGGATTCTTACGATTGATTGATGGAGCCGCAGATGGCTGCACAAAACACGACATCCAAAGTCCAAGCCGCCGAGGCTGAAAAGCCCTTCGACCCCGCCGTTGACATGCCCATGTTCCGGCCGGGACTCGATTGGTTTGTGCTGCGCGTCGCTTCGAACAAGGAAAACTACGTCAAGGAAACGCTCCTGCGCAAGGTTCAGATCGAAGGTCTTGGCGACTGGGTCGGCCGCATCATGGTACCGACCGAAAAAACCAAGACGCTCAAGGGCGGCAAGGCGCGCATCAGCGAAACCAAACTCTACCCCGGCTACGTCTTCGTCGAGATGAAACTCGAGCCCGACGGCCGAATTCAGCAGGACGTGTTCTTCCTCATCAAGGAAACCACTGGCGTGGGTGATTTCGTCGGCACCGCCGGCCGCCCCACCAAGATGGCTCCGCACGAAGTCGAGAAAATGCTCTTCGATTCGCGCAAGCCCGAGGAAACGCCCACGGTGAAGATGGAATTCGCCAAGGGCGATCACGTGGTCATCAAGGAAGGCGCGTTCGAGAACTACGAAGGCACCGTGGACGAAGTCATTCCCGACAAGGGCAAGGTCCGGGTGCTGTGCACGGTTTTCGGCCGCCAGGTGCCCATCGAAATGGAATACTGGCAGATCGCCCGCGCCGGCGAGTGAGACGCATCCCAGGTCCGCCTGTACCGATTCTCCGGCACGAGAGCCAGTGAACCGGAACGTCGCGCCGAGCGTTGAAGCCTGAGCCTGGAGCGCACCCCATGTCCGTGATTCATCAGCGCGGCAACGCCGTCATTCATGGGAATCTCACCCCCATGATCGACATGACGTTTCTGCTGATCGTGTTCTTCGTGCTGGTGTCGCGGATCGTGGACCGCGAGCGGGTGGACATGAACCTGCCGCAACCGCATGACGCCGTCACGCAGCGGGCCGGCGAGGATCGCCGGGTTGTCATCAACGTGATGCCGGGCTCGCAAGGGGAGGTCGGCGGGTACCGCCTGGGCGGCATGAACTTTCCAACAGGACGCGCGGGACTGGCGGCGCTGACGCAGCACCTGAGCGACCTGTATCGCGCCAGCCCGCAGATCAACGTCAATGTGCGCGCCGACCGCCACACGCACTATGAATACGTGGAGCCGGTGATGCAGTCGGTCGCCACAGCGGCCCGCGCGGCCGGCCTCAATGAGACAGCACGCGTCAACCTGGTCGTGCTGCAGGACAAATGAGACCGATGGACCAGCGTGAGCAGCCCATCATCATCAAGACCGCTCGGCGGAGCAGGGCTCCTCGGCGAACGACGCTGAGCCTCGCGATGACGCCGATGATCGATGTGGTTTTTCTGCTGCTGATTTATTTTCTCGTCGCAACGGACTTTCGCATGGGTGAAGAGGTGTACCGCATGGACCTGCCGCAGCGCGAAGGCGCCGGGCCGCGAGATCCGTTTCAACTGGATGAAGAGCCGCTGCGCATCGCGGTGAACTCGACCGGCATCGCCCCGACCATGTACACGCTTCACATCGACGGTCCATATCCCCAGCCCGCGACGTTCGAGGACCTCCACGCCTTCTTGAGCGAGAAGCAGGTTGACGGTGCGGGCGTTGCGAGCGCGGCCGGCGCGCTGTTTCGCCGGGAGCATCCCATCGTTGTCCAGCCGACGCGAAACACGACCTGGGAGCACGCCATGGAGGCGTTCAACGCCGCCGCCCGCGCCCGGTACACCAACATCACGTTCGGCAAAACCGGATGACCGATGACCTTTTGACGCGTTCTGATTCCCACATGATTCCCAACGGTTCATCCCATGCCAGTACGCGTCGATCCACCTTGCTCGCGCGCATCGGCGTGGCCGCATTGGCGTGTTTTGGAGCGCTGGCGGGGGATGTCGCTGCGCTGGCGCAACAGGACCTCGACAGCCTGACGCAACTGCGCAACCAGTTGAACGATGCCTCGATCTCGCCCGAGCAGCGAATGGAAGCGGTGCAGAAAATCCTCCACACGCGCCGGCTGATGATTCAGAATCATCCCGCTGATGCAGAGCGGGCGCTGTGGATGGCGGACCAGGCCGGCGATCTGCTGTTTGAACTGCTGCCGCTGGAAGCCACGGACCTGACCGCCATGTTCGGCATGCTCTCGCCGCAGCAGCGCGAACGAGCGGGCGCGGCCGCCGAGGAACTTCTTTCCATGGCGACCGGAGCCGATCGCGAAATCTCCCAGGCGATTCTCGCGATTGAATCGGCTCCGAATTATCAATCCGATGCGGCCCTTCAACAGCGGCGACGCGAACTCGCCGAAACACAGCGCGACCGCCGCATTCCGTTTCTTCGCGGCGCAGGCTCGCTGTTGCATGGCATTGTGAATGAGCCGAACCCCGCCGAGCAGCGGCGAATGTTCCAGGCCTCGGTGCAGTTGCTCACGCCGCTGACGCAGTCGCTGGAAGGGGCCGCGGCCATCGAAGCGCGGCTGTATGCAGGTCTGGCACATGCGCGGCTGGGCGACTTTGACGCCGCGGAATCCCTGTTTGCCGCCGTGGCCAAAGACGCCTCCGCCTCACCGAAGCAGATTTTCACGGCACGAATGGGCGGCGTAATCAACCGCACGATGCGCGGCGGCCCGCGGTCGGGACTTGAATCACTTGCTTCGATCGAGCAGCGATACGACGATGCCGCCGGCGGGAAATCGAATTTTCTTTATCGCCTGCTCATGGCAGATCATGGATTCCTGCTGCGGCGAGAACTGGCCATGCAGGCCGATGCGCCCACTCGCGTTCAGGCGTGGGTGAGCGCGTTCCAGTCGTACACCGATCTCTATCGCACCGAGGCCGCGGCCTCGCGCGATGCGCTGCGAGCCATCGTCTTCGCGCGGCTGACGAACGCTCTGGCCCACTCACCCGGCATGGATGTTCCGCTCGAGCAATTGCCCGGAATGGTGACAGTGGCTTACGCCGAGCAGTTAAGCCGCGACGAATCGCAGCGTGCCAACGCCATTGAACTGCTGGAAACTTCGCTGCGCGAGCGCGAACTGGACGCCGAAGCGCACGCCTCTGCGTTGTTCGTGCTCGGCCGGGCGCTGTTCGAACACGGCCAGCGGCTGTTCGCGGCCCGGAGGTTCCTCGAACTCGCCACCCGCCATCCAGCCGACCCGCAAGCCCAGCGAGCCATTGAAGCCGCGGTGACCATCGCCGTCGATCTGCGGCAGTCTCAGCCCAATGATGCCGAAGCCGCCGCAACTCTGCGCGAAGGTCTCCGCGTGCTGCTGGAGAAATACCCCAATCTTCGCACGATCGATCGCTGGCGGTACGCGGCCGGCCGATTGGCGTTGGATGAACTTCGCTTCGACGACGCAGAAGCCCAATTCCGCCAGATCACGCCGGAAGCCATGGAATGGCCCGACGCCCATTTCATGCAGGCGGCTGTGTGTCGCGCCCGCGCCGCCGGCGTGGATGGTGCAGAACTCGCCCGTCGCCTGCACGAAAAAACGCGGGCGATGATCGACCGCGTGAAGCCGGTCATCGAAGCAAGCCTGCGTGCTGCGCCAGATCCGGCGCGCATGCAATCGCTGAGCACATACCTGGCGATGCTTCGGATTTATCGCGCCGATGCGCTGCGCCAACTCGACCAGCCGCAGCAGGCGCTGGCGGAGTTGGCGAACATGGAGCGCGAGTCTTCGCTCGATTCCGTCGTAATGGCGGAACTCTTGAAGGTTCGCATCGCCGCGTACGAATCGCTCAAGCAGCCGGAGGCCGCGCTGCAGGCAATCCAGACCTTCGTGCGCGAATCGCCGGCTCACGCCGCTGGCGTGCTTGGCCCCATGCTCGAATCCATGCACCGCGACGTGCAAGCCCTTGTCGACGCCGGCGAGTCGGATCAGGCCGCGGCCCTGGCCCATCGAACGTCGCTTCCTGCTGCAAAACTGCTTGAAGAATGGCTTGAAAGCGGCGCCGGCGAAATGGATTCCCGATTGTTCAGATTGCGGATCGCGCAGGCCTATCTTGCGGCTGGTCAGCCCTCCGATGCGCTGGCGCGATTTGGCGAACTGTTGAACATGGATCCAAACGCTGCCGAAGCCCTTCGGGGCAAGGCCGAGGCGCTTTTTGCTCTCAACACCGAAACGCAACTCGCTCAAGCCATGACCATCTACAAGCGGCTGGCAGCGGCCGGTCCGGCGGTTGATCCGGCGATGTATTGGCTGGCGCAACTTCGCATGCTCCAGATCGTCGATCGAGTCGATCGTCACGCCGAGCAGATCGTGCCCCGGATTGAGCGGCTGCGTCAGCAGGATCGTGAATTGGGCGGTGAACGCTTCCGCCGCGAATTCGATGCGCTGCGCATGAAGCACGCGCGTAGTTCGTGAATCAATTCGCCTGAGTTCACTCGGCGGCCGGCAGATCGTCCCAGTGCGCAAGGTCCAGCGCGGCCCGCGTGGGCGCGGCTCGCCAGGGCGTGCACAGGTTCGGCCCGGTTTCCAACTGCTGGCTTTCGCCATGACTGCGAATCAGACCGATAAGCGCGGGACCGGCCTGCTGCGCTGAGAACCAGTTCTCAGGCAGAACGATGCGGCAGTTCCAGCGGTCTGCAAATGATTTGCGGTGGATTTGCAGCGTGCCGTCGTTCGTGCCGTGCACAATTTTCCAGAAGCCGTTCTCCGGAACTGTCAGCCACACCGACGGGCCGGCATCACCCTCCATCGAGCCGAATTCAGTTGGCGCTCGCGCCGATTTGACCGGTGCGATGATTTCGCGTGATGATGGGGACAGCGCGTCTTCTGGCCCGAGCAGAACCGTGATGGCCTCGACGCCGCGCAGGTCGTCAAACGTGTCGACCACCTCCGGCAGGGCCGCCGCGTCGCCGCCGACTGGTCCGCGGCGACATTCAACGAATACTTCCCAGCGACCGCCTAGCCTGCGCACGTGCGCCAGCGTCGCCTGATGTGCGGGTGTCAACCGCTGCTGACGCATCTGGGCTTCGGCGAGTGTGAGCGGCGGCATCAACTGGCGAAAGAACACCCCCGGCGGTCGCGCCTCAATCGTGCGCGGTCCGAACGCGATCTGATACTGCCGCTTGTCCGCTTCGATCAGCAGAACCTGCGGCGTGCGTTCGGGCGGGCGGGGC
>CAMPIL010000187.1 GCA_946886375.1 uncultured Phycisphaerales bacterium | reverse complement strand
GGCGAGTGATGTCGGCGTTGTGGATCGTCCCCAGAAGTCGAGCGTTGACAGCCTGCAGTTCAGCCTCGATCCGTTGCCGCTCCTGCTCGAGTCGTTGGAGCAAGAGAAGCGATGCGGCCCGATCGCCGTAGTACTCGGGGCTGTGCTGTATCACGTCAGACATGGAAGGCCGCCGGGGCACAAGATCCTGTAGGAAGAACCGTTTATACGCCCAAAGCCAGCGGCGCGGACTAGGGGCATGGCCCTAGTTGGGGATGCGAAGGATGCCCTAGATGCGCGCTGCGGCGAATCAGCCGGTCAATTCGCTTGCGCAATGAGACAACTCGATTCAACCTCGTTGAACACCGCTTTACCTGATCGCAGCCTGGGCTGCGGCGAGTCGCGCGATCGGCACTCGATAGGGCGAGCAACTGACGTAGTCCATGCCGAGTGTGTGGCAGAACTTGACGGACTCGGCTTCGCCGCCGTGTTCGCCGCAGATGCCGATCTTGAGTTTCTTGCGCGAGTTGCCGTTGGCTCCTGCTTCGCGTCCTTTTTCGATGGCCCACTTCATCAGCATGCCCACGCCGGCTTGATCCAGCGACTGGAAGGGATCATCGTTGAAGATGCCGGCCTTGGCCTTGTCGACGTAATCGGGCAGGAAGCGGCCCGCATCATCGCGCGAAAGGCCCATGACCATCTGCGTGAGATCGTTGGTGCCGAAGGAGAAGAACTCCGCGACCTGGGCGATCTGATCGGCCAGCAGCGCAGCGCGCGGCGTTTCGATCATCGTGCCGACGAGATACTCCACCTTCACGCCCGCTTCGCTCAGCACCTGCTCAGCGACCTGGCGCGTGTGATCGACGAGCATGCCGAGTTCCTTCTTGTCGATGGCGAGCGGGATCATGATCTCCGGCAGCACCTTGGTGCCGGACTGCTTCACCGCGACGGCGGCTTCCATGATGGCGCGCACCTGCATCTCCAGGATTTCCGGATAGGTGATGCACAAGCGGCAGCCGCGATGGCCGAGCATCGGATTGGCTTCGTGCAGTTGGTTGATGCGCTGGTGGACTTTCTCATACGGCATGCCAAGACGGTTGGCGAGTTCGCGCTGCTTGACTTCCTCGTGCGGAACGAATTCGTGCAGCGGAGGATCGATCAGGCGAATGGTCACGGGCAGGCCGTTCATCGCCTGGAAGATGCCGATGAAGTCTTCGCGCTGGTAGGGGAGCAGTTGGCCCAGCGCGGCGCGGCGATCGGCTTCGGTGTCGGCGAGAATCATGCGCTGCATGGCGATGCGGCGCTCTTCGGTGTCGAAGAACATGTGCTCGGTGCGCGTCAGGCCGATGCCTTCCGCGCCCATCTTGATCGCGTTGTGCGCATCGTAAGGCGTGTCGGCGTTGGTGCGCACGCGCAGGCGGCGGCGCACATCGGCCCAACTCATGAGCGTGTAGTACTCGCCGGGCAGTTCTGGCTTCACCAAGGGAAGTTCGCCGCTGTAGACAACACCTTCAGAGCCGTCGAGCGTAATGAAATCGCCCTGGTTGAGGGTGGTTCCGTTGACGTTCATGCGCTTGGCGTTGTAATCGATGTGCAGTTGTCCGCAGCCGACGATGCAGCACTTGCCCCAACCGCGCGCGACGACTGCTGCGTGCGAAGTCTTGCCGCCGGTTGCGGTGAGAATGCCGACTGCGGCGTGCATGCCGCCGACGTCTTCAGGCGAGGTTTCCTTGCGCACGAGGATGACTTTGTGTCCCTGTCCTGCGTAGTGCTCGGCCTCTGAGGCGGAGAAGACGATCTGGCCCGCCGCAGCGCCGGGCACCGCGTTGATGCCTGTGGCGAGTTTGCGCGCGCTCAGGCCATCCTTCACCGCGCCTGCATCGATGATGGGATAGAACAACCGCTCAATGTCGGTTGCGGTGACGCGGTTGATTGCCTGATCCTTGGTGATGATGGGCTTGACCGCGACGCCGGCATACTTGGCGGGCAGGTAACGCTTCTTCACGAGTTTCTGCGCCTGGGCCCGCGAGAGCAGGGGCTTGGTGGCCTGTTCAACGGCGATGCGGAACGCCGCGGCGGGAGTGCGCTTGCCGGTGCGGCATTGCAGCATGTACAACTTGCCGCGCTCGATGGTGAACTCAAGGTCCTGCATGTCCTTGTAATGTGATTCAAGGATCACGCGCACGGCGTTGAGTTGATCCCACGCCTCGGGCATCTTGGCAGCGAGTTCTGAAAGGTGAATGGGCGTGCGAATGCCCGCGACGACGTCTTCGCCCTGGGCGTTGATGAGCAGATCGCCATAGAACACGTTTTCGCCCGTGGAAGGATCGCGCGTGAAGCACACGCCCGTGCCGCTGTCATCGCCGGTGTTGCCGAAGACCATCTGCTGCACGTTGACGGCGGTTCCGAGCAGGCCGTTGATTTTTTCGACGCGGCGGTAGGTGAGGGCTTTCTCGGCATTCCACGAGTCGAACACGGCGTTGATCGCACCGGTGAGTTGCTCCCAGGGATCCTGCGGGAACTCGCGGCCGGTCTGTTCATAGAAGAACATCTTGAACTCGCCGCAGAGTTGGCGGAGCATTTCCGCGGGGATCGCGGTGTCGGAGACCACGCCCAGGACGTGCTTGAGCGCGTGCAGTTTGCCTTCGAGCGTTTCTTTGCTCAGTCCGACGACCACGGTGCTGTACATCTGAATGAAGCGGCGGTAACTGTCCCACGCGAATCGCGCGTTGCCGGTGACCTTCGCCAGGCCCTCGGTGGATTGATCGTTCAGGCCTAGGTTGAGAATGGTTTCCATCATGCCCGGCATGGAGCGGGCCGCGCCGGAGCGCACGGAGACCAGCAGCGGGTCTTTCACAGCGCCAAGTTTCTTGCCGACGGTTTTCTCGAGTCGCGAAAGTTGGGCGCGAATTTCCTTTTCAAGCCCGCGCGGCCAGCGCTTGTTCTGGCGGTAATACTCGGCGCAGGCTTCGGTGGTGATGGTGAAGCCGGCAGGCACAGGCAGGCCGATGCGGGTCATCTCGGCAAGACCCGCGCCTTTGCCGCCCAGCAGATCGCGCATCGTGCCGTCGCCTTCGGCTTTGCGATTGCCGAAACTGTACACCATCTTCGGCATGCGGCGTGCAGAGACGGCGGCGGCCTGAGCCTTGCGAGCGGGCGCGGCGGTTTTCTTTGACTGTTTCTTGTTCTTGCGGGAAATGTGGCGTGGAGCAACCATGGTGGGCATGAAATCATCCTTGATGACTGAAGTGTCCGTAGCAGTAAGAGGGACAGTGTAGATCGAAAAAACCGGGCCGTCTAAATCAGTCGCGTGAAGATTCAAACGAATCCACCAGCCAAAATGACACCCTTGCCCGGACTATCATCTTGACCAATGCGCGATGCGGCTGAATTGTCAATGCTGGACTGGCGCGGCCTGCCGACCGATGCTCTGGCGTCGTGGCCTGCGGATCGTCCGCTGTTGATGATTCATAGCGGCCGCTCGCACGCGCGCTGGGCGCGGTGGTCGATCCTGGCGAGTCCGGTTGTGCGGTTTCAGTTCGATGGATGCTCGCGCTGGATCGGATCGCCCCCGGATGCACTGGCGAAGATCAAGTTTACGCACCATCCGCTTGCCGATCTTGATGCTGTCATTGCCGCAACGCGTTGCAATCCAGATGCGCCAGCACAAGGGTTGCCGTTTGCAGGCGGTTGGATCGGCTATTTTTCCTACGACCTGGGTCGGTGGATTGAACCACGTGCGCAGTCCGTATTCGCTGTTGATGATCGGCGCTGGCCTCTGATCGATCTCGCCTGGTGTCCCGATGCGCTGGCGTTTGATCACGAGGATCAACAGTGGTGGGCCGCAGGGGAGATGCGTGAGGCGCAGTGGCTGGTCGCCGCGATCGATGCCCGGCAACGTGAGTGGGGCAGCTCGCCGCGCGGATTCACATCGGGCCAACTGCGTGCCCTCAGCGACGATCAGGAATACATGGCCATCGTGCGCCGAACGATCGAGTACATTCGCGCCGGTGACATTTTTCAGGCCAACCTTGCACGGCGGTTTACGGCGTCGTTCAGCGGTTCGCCTCGCGAACTTGCGCTCGCGGCGATGCATGAAAGCAAAGCGTGGTACGGCGCGTATCTGGAATTGCCCGGGCTCTCTCACGAAACTTCACACCCTGATCGATGGGTGATCTCCCTGAGCCCGGAGTTGTTCCTGGAGGTGAATGCAAACGGGCGCGTCATTACGCGTCCGATCAAAGGCACGCTGCCGGCTTCGGCGCATCCGGATGAACTGGCGCGCTCCGCCAAGGATGCCGCGGAACTGCACATGATTGTGGACCTGATGCGCAACGACCTGGGGCGCGTGTGCGAGATTGGATCGGTGCGCGTGAACGAGGCCCGCATCATCGAATCGCATCCGACCGTTCATCACGGCGTGGGCGAGGTGACCGGTCAAATGCGAAGCAATGCGACGTTCGTGGACTTGCTGCGGGCAACATTCCCGGGCGGTTCGGTCACGGGCGCGCCCAAGATTCGTGCGATGCAGGTCATCGATGAACTGGAACCCGTTCGCCGCGGGCCATATTGCGGAGCCATCGGGTACATTGGCGATCATGGCATAGCGTGTTTCAACATCGCCATTCGCACCGCGCTGCTGCAGGGCCGCAGCGTGGACGGCCGTTGCGATGAAGCCAGCGGCACGCTGGACTACTCCGCCGGCGCGGGCATCGTCGCCGATTCGCAGCCGGAATCTGAATGTGCGGAATCGCTGGCGAAACTGGCGGTTCTTCAATTGGCGATGCGAAGGTTTCGCGAACCTGTTCCTGCCGGCGCGCAGGGCTGAGCCTGTTCATTTGCTCTGGAACTGGTGGCGGACTTCCGGACCCAGCACAAACTCCCCACCCAGCACGCGGTGAATTGCCGACACGATGGAATCCGTTCCTTCGCTCTTTGAGATGTACCCCCATGCTCCGGCTTCGACGGCACGATCAATCAGGTCTTGCCGCACATGGCCGCTGATGACGATGACGCGCACGTCGTCGCCTGAATCGCCGATTTCGCGCATGGCCACGAACGCACTTTTGCCGGGCATGTCCAGGTCCAGCAGCACGATATGCGGATGCGTGCGCTTCACTTCATTCAGCAGATTGTCTGCGTCGGGCAATTGGCCCACCCACTCGAATCCGCCTTCAAGATTCAACTTGATTCGGATGCCCTCAGCCACAAGGTAATTGTCATCAACACACAGAACTCGTATGGATCGATCATGCATGCGGGGGGGCACCTGAGGTCAAGACCGCGGCTTGGATTCTAGGCCCCGCCCAGTTGTCCTTCGTCACGTGCTGCGCAAATTCGTCGTTTGTTGTTGCGTTGATGGTTGCAGCGTTTCGATGTGCGGCGCGTGCGGCGAAGCAGGCTGATCCGCAACGGCGGGCAATACAAGCACAAACGATGTTCCTTCACCCGGCGTCGATTGCACCGCAAGTCGTCCGCCCACTTGTTCGACAATTCTTTTCACGATCGGCAAACCCAATCCACCCACGCCGCTCTTCGTGCTGAACGCCGGCTCCGTACATTGCTGCACGACGTCAGGGGTCATGCCCGGCCCGTTGTCGGTGATTCCAAGAAGCAAGGAGTTGTCTGAACCTTCGATCCATTGGTCTTCAGGCCGCGGCCGGCGCGCCCAGACACGAACGCGTGGGCGCGGCTTGTCCTTGAGCGCTTCGGCGGCGTTTTGCAGCAGATTGAAGACCGCCTGCATCAGCAACGGACGCGCTAGCTGCACATGCGGCGGGTTCGGCGCGATGTCCTGCTCGAACCGAATGCCGCGCGGCAGCACGCTTTTGAAGATCGGCTCGGCGTCGGACCACCATGTGTGCAGATTGGTGCGCTGGGCCGCGACGCCGTCAATGTCGCCGCTGGACGCCAGCAGCCGCAGGCCGTTGACCAGCCGCTGCACATAATCGGTGATGCCGCGCATCGCCTTGAGATCGTCATCGATTGCGCCGGGCGCGGCCTTGGCTTCCATCGATTGAAGCCGCACGCGCATGGGCAACAGCAAATTGCCAAGGTCATGCCCCAGGCCCGCCGCCAGCGTGCCCAGCATCGCCATGCGCTCATTGAACCGCAGTCGGCGATGCGACGATTCCAATTCTGCAGTGCGCTCATCCACCAGCCGCGCCAGATGCTCGCGATGCGCCCGCAATTCGGTTTCCGCGAGTTTGAGATCGGTTTGATCGCGCATGATCTTGCTGAAGCCGACAAGATTGCCGCTCTCATCGCGCAGCGCGCTGGTGGTGCCGGTCGCCCAGAATCGCGAGCCGTTCTTGCGAAGCATCCAGCGATTGTCGCTGGCGCGTCCCTCGCGCTCCGCGGTCTGGAATTCAATTTCCGGGACGTTGTCGGCGCGGTCCTCGGGCGTGAAGAGCTGCTCCACGGCCAGGCCCATGAACTCTTCTTCGACGAATCCCAATACGCGCTCCACACCGCGATTCCACGTGGCGGCGCGGCGCTGAGGATTGATGAGGAAAATGGCGTGGTCCGCGACCTGCTCGACCAGCAGCCGATGCTGAGCCTCGCTTTGCTCAAGCGCTTCACTGGCGCGCAATCGGTCGGTGATGTCGCGCAGATACGCTGCGAAAACAATCTGCCCGTCGTGCGGACGGGCGGCGGTGACGGTGAGTTCGATGGGAATCTCGCTGCCGTCGGCCCGTCGCCCGGGCATTTCGATCCGCCGTCCCAGCACCGATCGTTCGCCGGTTTCCAGATATCGCCGCAACCCGTGCCAATGGGCTTCGCGCAAATGCGGTGGAATGATCGTTTCCGCCACCGTCTTGCCCCTGACCTTCGCGGCCGAAAAGCCGAAGGTCCGCTCCGCCGCCGGATTGAAGTCGATGATCCGCCCGTCGGCGTCCATGATGATCACGCAATCCAACGCGGACCGCAGAATGGCGTCCTTTCGGGATTCGCTTTCGCGCAGCGCCTGCTCGGCGACCTTGCGACTGGTGATGTCACGATTGGTTCCCCAGGCGCGAATCACGAATCCGTTTTCGACCGTGCCGACGATGTTGTTCAGCGCATGCAGCACGTT
>CAMPIL010000186.1 GCA_946886375.1 uncultured Phycisphaerales bacterium | reverse complement strand
CTCGTCGGCGCGCTGTTCTTGGTTTGTCATAATCTTTTCTATCCGCCCAACGTAACGGGCTGTTATGTCGGGCGCGCGTGGATCTACTCGTCCACGATGTTCGTGCGGCAGAACCTGATGATTTACCTGCTGACAGGCCGGCGGCCTGAAGGGTCCGAATGGAACGCCGACGGCGAGACCTTCGACGCAGGCCACCTGATCGACCAGGTTCCCGCCACCGCGGCGGGCAAACCCGACCAGCAGCGAATCGTGCGTTATTTGCTGCGATTCAGCCTGGGAACCGATCCGCACCCCGACCGAGTCAATACACTGGTGGATTATGTGAACAAGAGCCAAGACGAAGCAATCAGCAACACAACGCTGATCGCGCTGCTGTCGCTGATCGCAGCGATGCCGGAGTATCAATTATGTTGATTGACAATGTTGATTGAAGATTGCCCGCAATTCGGCTGTGCGACGGCAAGTCGTGAATCGTCAACCCTGAAATCGTAAGTCGCCTGAGGCCTTCCATGTCCGATGTCTCCAACTCCCCCGCCTATTCGCGCCGCCTCTTTCTGCAGCAGGGCCTGGGGTTCATTTCGCTTGCGGCGACGGCGCCGCTGTTCATTCAGCGATCGGCGCAGGGCGTGCTGCTGCCGTTTGGTTCGCTGCTTTCCAGCGCGCCCGGCGTGCCGGAGGATCACATCCTGGTCGTGGTGCAACTGGGCGGCGGGAACGACGGGCTGAACACCGTGGTCCCCTTTGGCGATCGCGCGTACTACAACGCCCGGCCGAACATCGCCGTTCCCGAACCGGGCAAGGCCACCAACAATCTGCAGGGCGCGCTCAAGGTGGATGACAAGGTCGGCATCGGTTTGCATCCCAATTTGACGGGCTTCAAGGAATTGATGGATGAAGGCGTCGCGTCCATCGTGCAGGGCGTGGGCTATCCCAATCCCAATCGCTCGCACTTCACTTCAATGGACATCTGGCACACCGCCGACGCCGACGCGAAGGGGTACGGATGGATCGGCAAGTATTTCGATTGCACGTGCAACGGCACGCCCGTGCCGGAGGGCGCGGTGAGCATCGGGCGCGAAAGTCCGCTGGCGATGCAGGGCAAGGTGCAGAAGCCGGTGAGTTTCGAGTCGGCGGAACTGTTCCGCTGGCTGGGCGAGGAACTTGACCAGGAGAAATCGCTCAAGCGCGCGTACGACAAGATCAATCGTGCCGGTCAATTGGACACGGTGAACCCCGACAGTCAACTGGGATTTTTGACGCGCACCGCGCTGGATGCGCAGGTGGCGTCAGAGCGCATTCGCGCTGCGGTGGCCAAGCGGCCACTGGTGCAGTATCCCCGCTCGCCGCTGGCCCGGCAGTTGCAGATCATCGGCGCGATGATTCGCGACGGCATGAAGACGCGCGTGTACTACGCCTCCATGGGCGGATTCGACACGCACGCCAACGAAGTGCCCACCCATTCCAATCTCATGCGGCAACTGGGCGATGGCTTGAATGCCTTCTACAAGGACTTGAAAGCGCAGCGGAACAATTCACGCGTGCTCATCATGTGTTTCAGCGAGTTCGGACGGCGCGTCGCAGCGAACGCCTCGGGCGGGACCGACCACGGAACCGCAGCGCCGATGTACTTCATCGGCGACATGATCAAGCCCGGGCTGCTCGGCGATCATCCATCGCTGACCGACCTTGACGATGGTGATCTCAAGTTCAACATCGATTTTCGCAGCGTGTACGCCAGCGTGCTGGATGACTGGATGGGCGCGCCGCCTGAGAAGGTGCTGGGAAGGGCGTACAAGAAGGCGAAGATTCTCAAAGGACGGGCGTAACTGGGCTTGAGGTTTTTGAAAGCGAAAGGCCCAGGCGCTTCAGCGCCAAGCCCTTCGACCCAATCCAACGCCTATAGTCGGGCATGATTCGACTCGCGTTTATCGTTCTTGCTTTCGCATCGCTGGCTGGCTGCTCGCGCGAAGAGCCTGTCGTGCTGAACTTCGATGTCCAGGGCATGCACTGCGATGGCTGCGCCGATGGCATCAAGTCGAAATTGGCCAAACTGCCGGGCGTCACCGCGTGCGATGCCTCATTTGAGAAAGGCTCGGCGACCGTCACCACGACCGATCCTGCGGTCGCGACGCGCGTGGTTGAATCGATCACAGAGATGGGGTACACCGTTCATGCCGCAGCCAAGTGAGGTTGGCAGGGCCGATCCTGTGCAGGGGTGATACACTTTGCGAAGCCCATCGCGGAGTTGCCTCATGCCTGTCTCCGGAACCAGGACATTGCAAGTCACCGTTCACGGCCTGACGCTGCCGAACCCATTCATCATCGGCTCGGGGCCGCCCGGCACGAACGCCAACGTGATCGGCAAGGCGTTCGATGAGGGCTGGGGCGCGGTGATCGCTAAGACCGTCAGCCTCGACGCATCCAAGGTCATCAACGTCGCGCCGCGCTACGCGCGGATGCGCGCATCGGAAAATGGATCAAGCGAAGTGCTGGGGTGGGAGAACATTGAACTGATTTCCGACCGGCCGTTTGACACGTGGATCAAAGAGTTCAAGCAGTTGAAGGACAAGTATCCCGATCGCGTGCTGATTGCTTCGATCATGGAGGAATACAACCGCGATGCGTGGGTGGAGATCATCGAGCGGTGCGAAGCGACCGGCGTCGATGCGTTCGAGTTGAATTTTTCCTGCCCGCATGGCCTGCCGGAGCGAAAAATGGGCAGCGCGATGGGACAGGACCTCGACATCCTTGAAGAAGTGTGCGGCTGGGTGAACAAGGCGGCGACCAAGCCGGTGTGGGCCAAGATGACGCCAAACATCACGCACATCGATCAGGCCGGCGCGGCCGCGCTGCGCGGCGGATGCGACGGCGTCAGCGCGATCAACACCATCCTGTGCGTGATGGGCGTGAACCTCGATACCCTCCGCCCGGAGCCGACCGTGGAAGGCTACACCACGCCCGGCGGCTATTCGTGCAAGGCGGTGCGGCCCGTCGCGCTCCGCATGGTGATGGAACTCGCGCAGATGATGAAGAAAGATGCCTTCGGCGATCGCACGCTCTCGGCCATCGGCGGCATCGAGACCGGCGACGATGCGGCGCAGTTCCTGCTCCTGGGCGCACACACCGTGCAGGTCTGCACCGGCGTGATGATTCATGGTTACAAACTCATCCACGATCTGAAAACCGGCCTGCTCAAGTTCATGGAAAAGCACGGCTTCAACTCAATCGAAGATTTTCGCGGCGCGAGTTTGCCTTACTTCACCACGCATGCCGATCTTGTCGCACGCCAAGCCGCAGCGAAGCGAGCGGAGAAGGCACGCATCAGTCACGACGGCATGATCAAGAAAGACGCGGATTGGTCAGGCGACAAATTCGTTGAGCAAAGCGACAAACTCGTCGCGAATAAATAGGACTTCCGGCACATGGCGAAATACGATCCGTTGCGTTCTCACCTTTCGCGGTCGCCCGGTCGCCGAGTGTCGCTTTCATTCAAGCAAGTCGAGCAAATCGTAGGTTCGTTGCCCGCTTCTGCGTATCGCTATAACGCATGGTGGTCAAACGAGTTAAATGGAAGTCATGTGCAAGCCCATTCGTGGCTTAGCGCAGGCTTCCGAGTGATTGGCGCAGACCTCGCAACCAAGACGGTCGTTTTCGCGCGAGGATAATCTTTCAAGTGCCCCTCCTCATCACCAACGGCCGCATCATCAACGCCACCGATGATTACATCGCAGACATCTACTGCGCAGGCGAGAGCATCACGCGCATCGAAAACAACATCGACCCCAAATCGCTGCCGCCCGAGACTAACAACACCAACCCCAAACATAAGTACGTCTTCCCCGGCTTCATCGATCCACACGTGCACATTTACCTGCCCTTCATGGGCACCTACGCCAAGGACAACTGGGAGACCGCATCCAAGGCCGCGCTGGTGGGCGGCACAACCACGCTCATCGAAATGATCTGCCCGGGCAAAACCGAAGACGCAATGGAAGCATTCGAGTTGTGGTGCTCCAAAGCCAAAGGTATCAGCGCGTGCGATTACACCTATCACATGGGCGTCACGCGCTTCGACGCCACCACTGAAACGCAGTTACGGGAAATCGTGGGCGGGCACGGCATCACATCGTTCAAAGTCTTTCTCGCTTACAAAGATGCGCTGGGCGTGAACGATCATGAACTGTACGAAACGCTTCGCCTGGCGAAGGAATTGGGCGTTGTCGTTACAGCACATTGCGAAAACGAAACAGTCATCGCGAAACGGCAAGCCATGCTTCTCGCCCAGGGCAAGATCGGCCCCGAGTGGCACGAACCATCGCGCCCCGTTCAAGTCGAAGCCGAGGGCGTGCATCACCTGATGACCTTCGCCGAGTTGACCGGCGCGCATGTGTACGTGGTTCACACCTCATGTGAAGAGGCGGTTCGCGAGGCGCAACGCGCGATCCAGCGCGGCGTCAATGCGTGGATCGAAACCGTCATTCCATATCTTGTGCTTGACAACACATACGCGGAAAGGCCCGGATTTGAAGGGGCGAAGTACGTGATGTCGCCACCGATCCGCGAACGCAAACACCAGGATTTTCTGTGGAACGCGTTGCGCTCGCGCCTGATCTCGACCATCGCCACCGATCACGCGCCGTTTGATTTCAAAGGCCAGAAGGAAATGGGACGGCCCCCTCAATCAGATTTTACGAAGATCCCCAACGGTATCCCGTCCGTCGAAAACCGCATCGATCTTCTTTTCACGCATGGCGTGGCGACCGGCCGAATCGATCTCAACACCTTCGTCGATTGCGCCAGCACGCAGGCCGCCCGCATCTTCGGCTTGAAGAACAAGGGCACGATCGCCCCCGGAAGCGATGCAGACCTCGTCATCTACGATCCTAACTATCGCGGCACGATCTCCGCAAAGACCAATCACATGGAGACCGATTACAACGCGTTCGAGGGCTGGGAGGTCAAGGGCCGCGCCCACATCGTCACCGTGCGCGGCCAAATCATGGCCCGCGATGGCAAGTTCGTCGGACAATTAGGTCACGGACGATTGTTGCAGCGCGAAGCGATGATCAACACGCCGTAAACCACAACACATTTGCGAAAGGAGATGTCCATGCGCATGAAACTCGAAATCGTAATACTCTGCATGGTGGCGATCATCGCGATAACCGGGTCGCTTCTCGCAGAGGTGCCCAATCGCTCGCCCGAGCAACTGAAGACAACGGCCACGCACATCGTCACCGGCGAAGTCCTGCACATCTATCAGCGAAGCGAGCGCCAGGGCGCGGCGAACTACGATCGATATCTCGCTGAATGTCGCGTAAAGACCGTCGAGCACGGCGATGGCGTCGAGGCAGGATCGCTCATCTACGTGCGGTATTTCACCAAGCGCAACCCGCCAGGCGTCACTGATACCGCTGGCCATCACGGCCAACCTGTGCAAGGCGACAGCGTGCGCATCTACCTCGCCCGCAACGCCAGCGAGGGGTATGACGACGACAACAACGATGGTGGATTCAACGTCGTGTTCCCCAACGGCTTCGAGAAACTCGAGACACCATGACGCGCCTCAACATAGCATGCATATAAAGATGAGCGTGAACGGCAGGTCCGCTGCCGCTCTACCCACCCTGCTTGCTATCAATGCTGCTACATCGGTGGATCAGACACGCACTGCCAGGAATCGACGAGCGTACAACACTGCACCAAGAGCGACCCGAACGTTTTTGATTGTGATCACGGGTTCATTCCATGCCATGAAAATTTCAATTCCGTTATTCATTCTCATTCTGGCCCTCTCGGGTTGCAATGCAGCGCACGCGGATAAACTCTGCGATGTCTCGCCCACTGAGACATGGGCTCGATTCGGCATCACCCAGCGCGGCGCGCACATCGGCACAATGACCACCAGGGGCGGTACGAGTGAATTCCTCTTGCAGTGGTTTGAAATTCGTTACTCCGAATATGACGTGCTTCAAAGTAATGGGTACTTTGCAGAGCGCGCCCAACTTGCCGCCTTACTCTCGGTTCAGACCGAACGCGGGACACTCAAGCGATTCAAATTAGTCGGGTCAAGAAACAAGGAGCGCGTCACCCTCCGTGATTCTGGACCTTTGCAAATAGCGGGCGCAGAGCAGCACTCATTCGAGCAGTACGTCGACCGGTGCAAGGATTTCAACCGGCAGCAGGAAATTGAACCCGCGCCGATGTGTTTGATCCAGGCACAAAGTGCAGAGCGGCATTTCTCTTTGTTCTTGTCGGATCAAGTGTTTGCGGGACCCAATTCAACCAATGGAAAGGTAGTTGAGTTGCGTTCACTTCCCGAGTCGCACAGGTGGGCAGACGAACTGATCGCCGATTCTTCAATAAGAGTGTGGCTTGGCGAAATGACGGCCATTGATGGCGCCGTTTATTTCGTCCGGCTCCACATCATTGCAATACCGCGCGAGACCGATTCGAGCGATGTCCTCGGGATCTTTACCCTGTCGCACAAGGTTCGGCGGCTTGAGGGTCCTATGCCTGAGGGTTCGCCTTGGCGCTCCAAGCATCAATTCGTGAGTATGTTGCAGGCATTTAAGCGCTTGGGGATCACCGAATTGAGGGACCCGGGTTCGCCGCAAATTCGAGAAATCGTCGAAAGGCACTTTGGAGGGCCGAGAACGATAAAGGAAATCACCAGCGACGGCGTCGCCATCTTTGGTAGTTGGACGAAAGCGATGGATGCGGCATGCCCATTTTCTGAGGTGACACACCTGCCGCTTTTTGGAACACTGAACGGTGTTCGTGTTCAGGTCCACAGTCTGCAATGGGATGAGGACAACAGGGAGGATATGCCGTCGCTGCTGATTGCGCGGATGATATCATTTGACTGGCCTCATGATGAGCAATGGGATGCCGCTCAAGATTCATATTGGATTCGAAGCAAAGCTGCCTTTTCACTTCCGATCAAATTCAATGCTCAAGAAAACGCACGATCCCAAGCGAACGCAAAGTGCAACTAGCAAGCAGTGCGGGTAGAGCACCCCCGAAGCGAAACGCACCCTTGGCGGCCGGCGGGCGCGGACCCGCGGGGGGGCGGGGGGGGGGGGGGGGCCGGGGGGGGTGGGTGGGGGGGGGGGGGGGCG
>CAMPIL010000185.1 GCA_946886375.1 uncultured Phycisphaerales bacterium | reverse complement strand
TTGACAAACTGGTTGAACTCGCCAACGCGAATGTCGCGGCTGGCTCGCGCTGATCTCCTCGCTTGATCGTGCAACTGCGGGCCGGGTGGTAGAATATGGCCGCAGTCCGACGGAATCGGATTGCGCCTCTGCCGAAGAATCCTTCATGCCCAGACGAACCGCCGCAGCGCACGTACGCCAGGAGAAGAAGCCTCTGAACGGGGTCGTGGCGTTTGTAGGCCAGGCAATCAAAAACTATCGCAGCACCGGGGCGGTGCTGCCGTCTTCGCCGGCGTTGGCCAAGGCGATGACGCGTTCGCTTCGCGCCGCGAGCGGACCCAAACGATTGCTGGAAGTGGGGCCGGGGACCGGGCCGTTCACCAAGCACATTTTAAAGGCGCTGCGCACCGGCGATGAACTGCACATCGTCGAGATCAATCCGATTTTCGCCAAGCGGCTGGACGCGGTTCTGCTTCAGCCGTTTCGCAAGAAGCATCCGTCAGTGCGCGTGGAGTTGTACATCAATCCGATCGAAACCGCGCCGCTGGCAGGAAAGTTCGACTACATCGTGTGCGGCCTGCCGTTCAATAATTTTCCGCCCAATGTCGTTCGCTCGATCTTCCGGCAGCTGATGCAGATGCTGACGCCCGGCGGGGAACTGGCGTATTTCGAGTACGCGGCGGTGCGCGTGATGAAGGGCGCGGTGACTGATGACAAAGGGCGGAAGAATCTCAAGAGCATCGGCCAAATGGGCAAGGTGCTTCGCCGCAGGCACAAGGGCCAGCGCGAACTGGTGCTGAGCAACGTCCCGCCAGCCGTCGCAGTGCGGCTGACGCGGTGAGGTTGAATCGATGGCAATCGGCTCATTCGCCGAAGTTTCGAATGCGAGCGCCATCTTTGAATTAAGTTGAGATTTGGGGGAAATTTCATGTTCGCCAACCGTGCGAGGGTCATTTCTTGTTGGAAAGCGCTTGCGTGCACATGGATGCTGATTATCATGCGACCGGCACATCTCCATGATTCGAGCCGTGCACCGTCCCGCGAAGGACTCAGCGACTTCGAATGGAGACGGCACACATGACAAAACTACAGTGGATGGGATGCGGAGCAATTCTGCTGATCAGTGCGATCGGACTTTCCGGCGCGCCGATTCAACACGAGCCTACGCCGCGCAGCTCAGGCGGGACGGACGCAGCCGCATTGGTGGGAAGCACTCTGGTTGAAACCAGCGCGAGTGATCCGGATTGGGTGCTGGCTACCTCCGACTATATATTGCGAGCCACCATTTGCCTGTCGCCTTGTCAGGTGGGATGTGAAGAATGCTGGTACGACAGGGTGGATAATCCATGCTACGGCACCAATCGTTATTTCAAGTTGCCGCCGGGCGCCACCACCGCCACTGAGTGCAGTCTTGCGCCCTTGGGCACGGGCACGCTGGACGGATTGTTCATCAAGTCGGGCGTGGAATTTCAAATGCTCGATGCCTCGTGCACGCCCACCGGGCCTGCCATCTCGGGTCCGAAATTTGTAAGTTTGACCGTCTGGGAGGGCGCGGCGTGCGATGGGTTTGAACCGGGCACGATCTTCGTAACGGGTGATGCCGGCGGGCTTTCCGACTACGGAATCACCATCGGCGGGCCAAGTTGCGCCGAGATTCTCGAAGCCAATGTGTGCGGCGACGCCATTCGCACCCAGGTTTCTCCGGATGGGCAAGCCGGCACTTTCAAATTGGAACTCGTGCCCACGACCGGATCGCCCATCGTGCTCCAGAATCTCTCGCGCACAGGAGGCACGTACACTGACACCTTCAAATTCAAGAGCATGCCTGCCGGCACGATTGTCGACAAGGTTCGAGTGACATGGATCATTGCTGGACAGACTCCGTGCGTTAAGGAGCAGCAGGTTCGGTTCCAATACCTTGGCGAGTATCGACATAGCCAATACAACACGCCCGATGAAAGTCATCCGAATTGCGGCGGGCCGAACAAAGACGTGTGCATCACAACTGGTGCATGCGCGTATTCAAGCGATGTGCTGCACAAGAAATTTCTTGATGAAGTGCTTGAGAACGGGAGCGGCATTTCCCTCTCTCATGGCAAAATCCAGATTGAGGGATTTTGTCAGACCCACGGCTTCCCGCCGCCTGCCTCGTGCCAGGGTAAGAGCGTGTTTCGTGAGAACGTCACCATCAATCCATCGTGCAGCGGTTCCACTGTAGATAATTCCACCGTCGCGGTTGGCGATGATGCGCCATTGGATTGCGGCGACCGTATCTGCATCAATCCCGGCGCGAGTTCAGCCACGAAAACCGTGACCGACCGCTGTCCTGGGTGCAACGGCAAGAAGCAGATTGATAACTTCACCACCAACGGCGATTGCAAGTTGAATTCAGACTTTGTTCAAGGCAAGGTTCCCACCATCAAATTGCTCGACTGATCTTGTCAGGAGAAACCGCCGATGACACCTTTCAGCATGCTGCGTTTCGGTCTGCTTTGCCTCTGCATGATCGCGGGCGCGATTTTCGCGCATTCGACGCGGCAATTCCCAGTGGTGGTATGGACGCAGAATTCCAAGCAGGCCGTCGTTGACCGCACCCAGAACGCCCAGACTGGCGAACATCAGCTGGTTGTGCGTCTGACCGATCAGGGGCAACCGACGATCCAGTCGGTCCTCCTGGATTCCGAACTGCGCTGCAATGCTCCCGACGATCTGCAATTCATCGTTCACAACGAGCGCATGGCGATCGTGGGTGATCGCTATCGCGACAGTGTGATCCATGCATTGACGCTCTCGCCCAACCTGTCCATTGAGCGGACCTGGACTTGCTTGAATCCCGCCCCGTCGCCAGCGAACGGTCTCATCGCGTTTCGAAACCCGGTTCAACAGACCATTCCGGCGACGCACTCTGCGGTCGTTTGCCTGCTGAATGTGGCTCGGAAAGCCGAGCCGACCATTGTCTATCCAAGCAAGTCGGAAACACCGCAGACATTGGACGATCAAGTCGCCGTCCTTTCGCCGTTTGTCTGGAATCAGACCGGGACGAAGTTTGTCTTTCTCGCGAAGTGGACTGACTCGGATCGCTATCGGCTGGTCCTTGTGGACGCCTCGCGTGCACTGATTGGCGGTCTCCTGGCCGATGCCAGCATTCCGGAAGCGGGCGACGAACTGCTTGTTCAAACCACGGTGACCCCGTTGACGCTGCAGCAGTTGAACGCGGGGACAGCCAAGCCGGATCGCCATGGCAGGGTCAAGATTGCCGTGGAGAAGATGCAGTGGAAGTCCCCCAACGAGATCCAGATAGATCTGCGCGCTGGCGAAGAGTGGGGACTGACAACGGCAACGCTCGCGGTTGGAGGCCGGCCGTAACCAAAGAGAGCAGGTCTTTGAATCGCCGGTGTCTTGCCCCTCGCGCGAGCGAATAGCGCATATCATGGCCCCATGGCCTTGATCAACGAACACTACCTCAAATTGCAGGGTGGGTATCTCTTCCCCGAAATCGCCCGGCGCGTTGAAGCCTTTGCCAAGGCGAACCCGGAAAAAGCCAGGCGGATCATCCGCTGCGGCATCGGCGATGTGACTGAACCGCTTCCCGCCGCGGCCATCGCCGCCATGCACAAGGCGGTGGATGAACTTGGACATCGCGAAACATTTCACGGCTACCCGCCGCCCACCGGCTACGACTTCATCCGCAACGCGATTGCGAAGAACGATTTTCACGATCGAGGTCTGAAGATCGATGCCGATGAAATTTTCCTGTCCGACGGTTCCAAGGGCGACTGCGGCGCGATTCTGGACATTCTTGCCGAGGGAAACAAGAACCGCATCGGCATCACCGATCCGGTGTATCCGGTGTACGTCGATTCCAACGTGATGGCAGGCCACACCGGCCCGGTTGATGCAAACGGTGCGTACGCGGGCCTGGTGTATCTGCCTGGCACGGCGGCGAACGGCTTTGTGCCGGAGATTCCCACGACCAGGCTTGATGTCATCTACCTGTGCTATCCGAACAATCCGACGGGGGCGATGATCAGCCGCGAGCAACTCGCCGCGTGGGTGAAGTGCGCGCTGGCCAACGACGCCATCATTCTGTACGACGTCGCGTACGAGGCGTACATCCGCGATCCCAGACTGCCGCGATCGATTTATGAATTCGAGGGCGCGCGGAAGTGCGCAATCGAGTTTCACTCCTTCTCCAAGAACGGCGGATTCACCGGCGTTCGATGCGGGTACACCGTCTGTCCAAAGGAATTGATGGGATCGACCACGGAGGGCAAGAAGGTTCCGCTTCACGGCTTGTGGTCGCGGCGGTGGAGCACCAAGTCCAACGGCGTGAGTTACCCCGTGCAGCGCGCGGCCGAGGCGCTGTACTCGCCCGAAGGCAAAAAGCAGGTGCAGGCGCTCATCGATCACTACATGGGCAACGCGAAGATTCTGCGCGAAGGCTGCGAAGCGATGGGGCTGGACGTATACGGCGGAGCCAACGCGCCGTACGTCTGGGTCGCCTGCCCCGACGACTTGTCGTCATGGCAGATGTTCGACCGCATGCTGGAAGTCGCCAACGTCGTGATCACCCCCGGCGTGGGATTTGGAAGCCAAGGCGAAGGCTATTTCAGAATCTCCGCGTTCAACAGCCGCGAGAACGTGCTGGAAGTGGTGAAGCGAATGAAGGCGATGAGTTTGCAGGTGGTGTGACGCGTTCACACTCTGCGAAGGTGACTCCAACGGAATAGGACTACCTCGTCATCTGGAGTGTCGTCCATCTTCACGTAAACAGCCGTTGCGCCACCCTATCCAGAAAACTCGACCGCTCCAAGCTTGTCCTTCAAGCAGCCGGAGATGACCTGAACTCGCTCACTGGTTTGCAAGGGTGTACCAAGTGCTCGAAGCATTTTCCTATGGTGTCTTTGTCCAAAACACCCAGCGAAAAAATAACCTCGCTCGCGCCACCAAACATTGAATTCCACGCAGGGCACCCGCCAAGTACATGGCGCATCCGCACGTGACAGCAGACCGAAAATGAGTACCAGCGCATCAAATGATGCCAACCATGTCTGCCCGTGGGGTCTCGCTTGGGTATTCTTCTACCTGTCGCATGAGGCATCCATGAACCAACAATTGGACATCGGGGACATGACAATCGTACGCATTCGCGAAGCCGCAGCGCGCATTGCGCCCTATGCCCATCGCACGCCGGTGATGACGTCGAAGACGCTCGATCAAATCGCGGGGCGGGACTTGTTCTTCAAGTGCGAGATGTTCCAGAAAGTCGGCGCGTTCAAGTTCCGCGGGGCGTGCAATGCGATCATGAAGTTGTCGCCGGAAGTTGCTGCGCGCGGCGTGGTCACGCACAGTTCGGGCAACCACGCACAGGCCGTGGCGCTGGCTGCGAAACTCCGCAGTATCGCAGCCCACATCGTCATGCCGAGGAACTCCAGTGCAGTGAAAATTCGCGCGGTGGAAGGGTACGGAGCGAAGATTTACCTGTGTGAACCCAACACTGCTTCGCGCGAAGGCACGGCGCAAAAGATCGCCGATGAAACCGGCGCGACGCTCATCCCGCCGTACAACCATCCCGACATCATTGCCGGGCAAGGGACCGCCGCGCTTGAGCTGATGGAAGAAGTCGCTGACTTGGACATCATCATCGCACCGGTGGGCGGCGGGGGCTTGATGTCGGGCACATGCATCGCATCAAAGGGGATGATGCCGGACATTCGAATCATCGGGGCCGAGCCCAAAGGCGCTGATGACGCAGCACAATCGCTTGCTGCGGGCAGAATCATCCCGCAGAGCAATCCCAAGACAATTGCCGACGGCTTGCTGACGAGCCTGGGTGAATTGACCTGGGCGATCATCCGCGATCACGTTGAGCGGATCATCACGGTCAGCGAAGACGAAATTGTCGCGGCGATGCGGCTGGTGTGGGAGCGCATGAAGATCATCATCGAACCCAGTTCGGCCGTCGCGGTGGCCGTGGCGCTGTCGGAGGAGTTCAAATCAGGCGCGTCGGATGCGAAGCGCATCGGTGTGATTCTCAGCGGCGGCAACGTCGATCTCGACCGGTTGCCGTGGGTGGTCAACGCGAACTCGCGCTGAGCGCACCTTCTGACTGACCGCGTTCGAGGCTGTGACGACCAGCCGTTTTCCCTGCACAAACGCGAAGGTGATTGCATAGCGGAACGCGTCGATTGCCCGCGAACCCGCAGCGCGCACTTTCTCGCCATACTCATCCCGCAAGGGGTCGGCCGTTACGCAGTGCGGGGTAGTCCATGCGAGACCATTATCGTCGCGATGCACTCCTGCCGGCCGGCTTGACCGCCGCAGGGCGCTTCGGTGCAGCATGAAACGAGATACGTCATCGATATCGGTGAATGGATCGCGATGCTTGATGGGGCCGGCATCATCCGCGTGCGGCAGCGGCAATGCCGGCGCGACGGCCACCGTTTCAGTGGGTGATGGTGCATTGGACGGCCACTCCCGAAACGCCCGGTACACGGTGCAGGCAAACAGCGCACTCAGGAAAATCGCCTGCAGAGTCCAGAAGCCCGGGCTGATTGAAGCCATGTGCATCGCACCCAACATCCACAATCCCGCCCAACCGGTGAGATAACCATGGCCGATGCGGCGCAAGCGTGTCAGCGTCTGTGGCAGCACCCCGCCAAACCGGTGCGGCAGCAGCGTCATCACATTCGCCGCAATCACGGCAAAGATTTCCATCCACAAGAGCAGCGTGCCGGCAGTCCCGGAGTAGGTCAGACCCCAGACCGAGTGTTCGGCGGCATTGATGTTTGTGCCAAAAACCTGCGACGTGCCCGTCTCGCTCGGCCCTTCGAGCATCAGCCAGAGCAATGGAATCAGACTGGCGATGGCGAAGAACCATGCCCCCGCAATCGCGTAGCGTGGCGCGTGGGCAAGAAGCGGTCTGATCACCGATGCAAGTTGTTGATATCTGCGGCGCATAATCGTGGTTATTCGTCTTGGCACCGCCAGACTTTCACATCCCGTTTTTCGGGCTATTCCAGTGGGTTTTGGCACCCTGCGGTATACTCGAAGCGTGCGGACGCAGCAGATTCACACCTACCGGCCGCTGGTTTGGATTGCCCTGTCGATATGGGCCGCCCTGCCGGGCTGCGGCGGGCAGCGGCTTTCGCTGCAATTGGCTCCGGAGACGGCGTTCCGCGATGTGAACGGAA
>CAMPIL010000184.1 GCA_946886375.1 uncultured Phycisphaerales bacterium | reverse complement strand
GGCCTGGTAAACATGCCTGAGAAGATCAAATTCCCGCATCACTGGGCAGTGTAGCTGGCGGCCACCGTCGTAATGGGCCATGACGACGGAGCGGCCGATTCTCGCTTTTTGATATGAGGGCGAAAATTTTTCCGCAAACTCGCGCAAGATCGTCTGGATGTCCGGATACATATCTGCGGAGCCTGACAGGCAAGGCGATGCTGTTCAGCCGAACGACCCTAAATCAGCAAGGTGGACTTCATGACCCAAACACCCACCGGAAACTTGAATTTCATGAACAGCCGGGTTCGATTCGGCGTATCAAACAAGAACAGTTCGCCTGTGCCGATTCATCGTGAATTGGCGTTCTGCCCGATTGCGACAGTGGCTTGCACAAGCGATCGTGAATCCTGAATGAGTTGACGACGTGACCGACAGCCTTTCTTCTTCTCCTCCACCACAGCCCCGGCCCACGAGCCGGGGCTGTGGGGTTTTGGGGTGTTTAGCGTGAGACCGTTGCAAGGCACTGGCGAATCAACTCCGCTTGCCTTCGGGTCGCCCCCTGGTGCCGACGAATGACCGCACGGCCGTTCTCGGCAAGCCGTGCCCGACGCGCTGGATCGCCCAGCAACTCACACACCGTCGGCTTCAACTCCTCTGCGCCGACTTGAACAATGCCATCGCTGGCGAGCAGCGCATCGACTGTGTCCTGAAAATCCGTCACCGCCGGGCCGACGATGGTGGCCTTGCCAAGGGCGACAGGCTCCATCATGTCCGAGCCGTGCAGATTGCCGAAACTGCGCCCGATGACCACGACATCCGCCAGCGCGTAGGCTTTGCGAAGTTCGCCGATCGTGTCCAAAAGGAAGCGATCCTGGCCAGCGCGATCTTGTTTGCCCGAGGATCGTCGCACGCATCCGGGTAGATCGCGGGCGGCTTGGTCAAACCATTCCGGTTTGCGGGGCGCGCACAGCAACTGCACGCCGGGCGGTATCGCGGCGTGCAGCAGTTGGTGCTCATCCGGGGCGGTGGAGCCGGCGACAATCAGCGGCCGTGTGCGATCAATGCCAAGATCGCTCGCCAGTTGCTCGGCCCCGGGCACGTCATTTGCAATGAGCGCGGTATCCCATTTCATCGTGCCTGCGACATGGACATTCGCAGCCGACACGCCCAAGTTGATGAATCGCTCAGCGTACGCATGGTTCTGCGCGGCCACGCAGGACAGCCGGTGAAATGTCCGACGAATGAACGGCCCAAGCAACCGGTACCGCTTGAAACTACGCTGCGTCAACCGCCCATTGACAACCACGACCGGAATCCCCCGCCGGGCACATGCGGCGGTGAAATTCGGCCAAACCTCCAGTTCCACAAGTGCGACGACATCGGGTTGAACCGCACGCAGGAACCGCGACACAGCGAACGAAAAATCCAGTGGATATCGCACCACCTGAAAGCGGTCGGCCCAGAGTTCGCGGGCACGCGCAAATCCCGTATCGGTGGTCGCCGCGATTACCGGCTCGATGCCGGACGGGGATTGGGCAAGTTCCTCCACCAGCATGCGGCAAGCGTTGACCTCCCCCACCGACACGGCATGCAACAGCACTCGCAGCCTCGATTTGGCGGGCAGCCTCGCTGTACGCCCGAACCGGCCGGGCCAGTCGGTGCGAATCTTTCCCGTCCGGATCATCCGGACCAGCCAGATTGGCGAACTGACCAGCCCTGCGACGAGGTACAGCAGATCGAGCAGCCAGCGCATGGCACAGAGTGTAGCGATCGGCTGGGTTTGAATGGACCGGCCGTCAGCCGGTCACGGGATGCAAGATCTTCGCCAAACGGCATTTTCGGAACCCAAACAGCACCTTTGGCGAACAGAAAGTGGGCAATTGAACATTGCGTTTGGCATTGGCGTGTTCATCAGCCACAATAGAGGGAGTTCAGTTGGCTCAGAAGCGTTCCATGAACTCCTGTTCGGTGCTCGGAGGTGGTTCCAGATGATGGAATTGCATGTGTGCAACCGCGCCGGAATGCTCCTGCGCGCGTTTGCCCTAGGCGAGAACAAGGAAGTCATCGTGGGAAGGGACGAGACCTGCGACATTCGAATTCTCGCCAAGAGCGTCTCGAGAGAACATTGCGCCATCGAGTCGGATGGCGAAGACCTGGTGCTTCGCGACCTGGGGTCCACCGGCGGCACATACCTTGAGGGAAGCCGGGTCGACAAGGTCCGCCTTCAGGATGGAATGGAGATTTCCGTGGGCCCAGCCGTGCTGAAGTTCTTTGAGAGCGGCATCTGACCGCCGCCAGCAACCCGCGGCCACCGGTCACTGCATTCCACGCCTCTGATGGCGACGCAAGCGCTGGCGTTCCATCCGCCGGTCAACGCGACTTTCGCTCCCTTTCCACGCGGCCTATCCTGTGGGTTCAACCGGACCCCAGGAGCGATCGCATGAGAATCGGACCAAGTTGGCTCGCCCCCGCCGCATGCATGCTGATGATGGCTGAGTGCCTCGCGCCGGGCATTGCCCAGGCGGCGGATGCGGATCTGATCCCGCGTGAAGTCTTTTTCGGGAATCCCGACCGCGCCAACGTCCAACTCAGTCCCGACGGCACGCGGATTTCATACCTTGCTCCCCACAACGGCGTGTTGAACGTCTGGGTGCAGACGATCGGCGCTGAGGACGCCCGGCCGGTCACCAACTCACCCCAGCGGCCGATTCGGATGTACCTGTGGGCGCAGAACTCACAGCAGATTCTCTACGGGCAGGACAAGGGCGGCGATGAAAATTTCCACCTGTACGCGGTCGATCTGGCCAGCGGCGAGGAACTTGATCTCACGCCACACCAGGCCGTGCAGGCGCGCATCATCAAGTCTGCACGAGAATTCCCGGACGAAATCCTGGTGGCGCTGAACAATCGCGATCCGCGCCATCACGACGCCTGGCGAATCAACACGCGCACAGGGGCCGGCGAAATGGTCTTTCAAAACGATGCCGGCTACGCCGACCTTATGGCCGACAGTCAGTTGCAGGTTCGGGTGGCGTCGCGATTCAACGAGCGCACCGGCGGGATGGAATCCTTCGCGCGCGATTCGGCCGATGGCGAATGGTACGAACTGGTGCGCTGGGGTCCCGAGGACGCCGCGGTTTCACATCCCTTTGACATCAGCCGCGATGGAAAAACCATCTACATCGCTGACTCGCGCGGCGAAAATACCAGCCGTCTGTACGCCTATCACGTTGAAGGGCCGCGCTACGAGATGCTCGCTTCGGATGACCGGGCCGATGTGCGCGACACGGTGGAAGACCCGATCACAGGCAAGCCCCAGGCGGTGGCGTTCGAGTATGCCCGGCGGGAATGGAAGATTCTCGACCCGTCAATCCAGCCCGACTGGGATGCGCTTTCACGCGTCGCCGAAGGCGACATGGGGATTGCCTTTCGCGATAACGCCGATGGCAAGTGGATCGTCACCTATCTGCGCGATGACGGCCCGCTTTCGTACTACCTGTACGAGCGCGCCACACGCAAGGCGACGTTCCTGTTCACCAATCGCAGCCAACTTGATGGATTGAAACTGGCGAAGATGAAGCCGGTAGTCATCAAGGCTCGCGATGGCCTGCAACTGGTGAGTTACTTGACAACGCCCGTGGGCAAGAAGGCGCGCAAACTGCCGCTGGTGCTGCTGGTCCATGGCGGACCGTGGGCGCGCGACAGTTGGGGATTCAACAGCCTGCACCAATGGCTCGCCAACCGCGGCTATGCGGTGCTGAGCGTGAACTTCCGCGGCTCCACGGGAATGGGCAAGGCATTCCTCAACGCAGGCAATCGCGAGTGGGCAGCGCGAATGCACGATGATCTCATCGACGCGGTGAACTGGGCGGTGACCGAGAAGATCGCTGATCCCAACAAGGTGGCCATCATGGGCGGAAGTTACGGCGGATATGCCGCTCTCGTCGGGCTGACGTTCACGCCTGATTTCTTTGCAGCGGGAGTTGACATCGTTGGTCCGTCGCACGTCCGGACGCTTCTGGAAACGATCCCGCCATATTGGGCGCCGGTGAAATCGATGTTCGAAACGCGCGTGGGGAGCCTGAACGAACCGCAGTATCTGGATTCGATTTCGCCGCTGACGAAAGTGGACGCCATCCGCAAGCCGCTGCTGATCGGGCAGGGCCAGAACGATCCGCGCGTGAAGGAATCCGAGAGCCAGCAGATCGTGCACGCCATGCAGGAAAAACAACTGCCGGTGACCTACGTGCTGTTTCCCGATGAAGGCCACGGCTTCGCTCGACCGCAGAACAACCTGGCGTTCTTCGCGATCACCGAGGCGTTTCTTGGGAAGCACCTTGGGGGCCGGTATGAGCCGATCCGCAGTGAGGTTCAGGCTTCGAGCGCGGAAATTAAGGCCGGCGGGGAACTGATCCCCGGACTCATGGAGCCGGCTTCGGAACCATCCAACAAGTAGGATCGCGACGGCAACTCAGCGCCGGCGCATGTCGGCCAGTTGCTTGCGCAGTCGAACGACTTCACGCTCCAGATCGTCAGGATCCGGCACGCCCATCATCTCGCAAACATTATGGCAACGGGACCACCATCGGATCAGGTCTTCGGTGATACTGATGTGCGTTCCGATGATGACCACGGGGTCTCCTGTGCTTCTGTTTTTGTACTTGTATCGCTCGAATGCCAGAGGGATTTCAATCTTGGCCTTCTCGCAGGTGCGCTGCCAGTCCCTCGCAATGCGCCGTCCATAGTCGTCAGCCTCGTTCCATTTCGGCAGGTTCAGAAGCTTGGCCAGTTGCTCGGGAGTGTCGGCGGTGCCGTCTGAGAATCCGCAGTGCAGGGCGTTGGACGCATTGAAGCACAGGTTGCTGTTTTCATCGGACAACTTGAACTCGCCTGAAAGGTCGCCATAGAACGTCACCTCGCCGGTGACGGGGTCCTTGTCGTACGAGCACTTGTACTCGTTCAGCTTCATGGAGAGCGCGATGTACTTGCTGTAGCCGTTCGCTTCGGCGACTTCGACGAACTCTTGCAAAATCTTTTCCAATTGGGGGCCGCGCACTGCCTGGCCTGTCCCCATGCTCCAAGTCGTGACCGACCCGGCAGTTCCTTGCCTCATGAAGTAGATTTCATTGCAGTACATGGCGGTCTGGCAGCCGGCGGAAATGGCCTTCTCGATCCAAGCCACCACGCGGTGCCGATTGCGCATTTCATAAACGGCCTTGCCGATCTGTGTCGTCTCGGCCGATGAGCCGCCATCAGAGGTGATCCTCAATATGACGATCTGGCCTGGCGGGTAATTCTTGTCGAGGTACGCATTGAGATTCTCAATCTCCTCGTGGCGGAAGGTTTCGCCGACCATGCCCTCCAATGGAAGCACAAACACCTTCGGGATTGATGCATCATCCATGACTGCGGGCGGAGCGGAAGCCTCGGGTTTTTCCGTCTTCAATGACTGCTCCGCTGTCGATGCGGCTCCGACATCCGCCGGACTGCCTGACGCGGTTGTCTTCATCGACACGATGTCGGATTTGAAAATGGTGACCTGTTTCTGGGTCCCGGCGACTATCCCATCAATCACGACGTACAAGGATTCGACCTTGGCCAGCGTGCCTTCCAGCGGCACGTCGACGCCTTGCTGCAGGTAACGAATCTGCACGGTATTGCCAATCTCGCCGCGCCACTTTGAGCCGTCCTTCAACTTGATCTCCGTCGCCTGCCCGGCCATCGCGGACGCAACAAAGACGAATGTGAGAGCCCAGAGGCCAAGAGCATTGAACATTTGCCGTTTCATGGAATGACTCGCTCGCTTATGAAAACGATTTCAGTGTTGAAGTGAACCGATGCAGTAGTCGAATAGCCCGAACGCCGGCTGGTGCGTCAACCTCCGCCGAGCCCGCCGCCGCCTCTGTTGCCGCCACCGCCTGGCGCGCCGCCGCCTTGCCGTGCCGCTCGCAGTTGTTCCTTGATTAATTCGACCTGAACGGTCAAGTTCTGAATGGAGAGCCCCTGTTCGCGGCCGAGTCGAATTTCAACCGCCTTGTACCGGTGCATGTAAGTAATAATCTTCTCGAGCGAGGTCTTGGCCCGGCCAAGATATTTCACCGTGTCAGGGCCATTCGCCCAGCCCATGTACTGCTGGAAATCCTGAAACAACACGTGGGCTTCGTCATAGGCGCGCCGCCAATTCTCGACGTAATCGGCGCAGATCCTTTCGGCCTGGCTGTCCACCAGACGAAACTCACGATACCCAAGCAGCAACGCCAAGTCATCGAGCGATTCAGCCGTTCCCTTGCTGATGCAGAAATCCTCAGCCGTCTTGGCGCGGAATTCCACGGTACGCTAATCGCTGCCGTCTACCAAATACTCTCCATTGGAGCCGAGCGACCAAATGACATCTCGGCCCTTCCATGTCGCGCTCAATAGGAATTTCGGGCGAACCATGGCGTCAGCAAGTTCAAAGGCATATCCGCCGGTCTCCAGGAAACCTTTGACAATCGCCATGAACGCGGCTGTCATCTTTCCTCGCACGTCTTCATCCTGCCACCCTTCGAACCCATAAGCCTCGCGTGCGACGATCAACCCGCCAAAGCGGGCGTTCGGTTTCATGTAAAGCTCGTGCCACGCCAGCGCCACCATGGAACTGATTCCCGCGGAATCGTGTACCCAGCAGACTTGGCGAGTGCCAGATAGCTCATTATGGAACAGACGAATCAGTTCACGATAGTCATCGAAATCAACTATGCCCGACTCTTCCATGCCTTTCTGGTTGTACACCGTGTCCTCGGTGTCCTGGCAGTCCATTTCAATCACCAAAACATCGGGCTTCTGCGCGCGAATGTCTTCAACGACGCGTTTGTACACCTCTGAATTGATGTCCGTGCCCATCTGCCCCTTCATTGGAACGATGTAGATGGAGGGCGCTGCGGTTGCAGCGGCAGCCCGGACCGTGCCGTAGGTTCGCTCCACCTCGGCCGCCTTGCGGGTTGTCGCGGGCGCGGTGGCAGCGGGCTTGGTCTCGGTCGTCTTGGGTTGAGCGGCCACTGCGACGTTTCGTTCAATGAGCGCGATCTCATCCTTGAGCAGCGTCAATTTGGTCGTCAGGTTCACCGTGGTGTCGGTGTATTCAAAGATCACCAGCGAGCGAGTCTCGTTGAGCACCTTCCCATGAAGCACGCGACCATCGGTCATGTGGATGATG
>CAMPIL010000183.1 GCA_946886375.1 uncultured Phycisphaerales bacterium | reverse complement strand
GCGCGACCACGCCAAGCATGTGCCAGGCCTTGGCGCATCGGGGATTCAGCGAAAGCGTTTCGTGCAGGGCCTGCACGCCTTCCTGCACGTTGTCTTTTTCCAGCAGCAGTTCCGCCTCGGCCAGCCGCGAGGGCCAGTGCAGGCGATCAATTTCCTGATGCGCGCGGGCCAGCAGCGTCATCATGGATTGGTAGTCGCGGGCCGGCTGGCCTTGGATGCGGGCGCGGATGAACATGGCCCGCACGCCTTCGGTCAGTTCGGCGGCGTCGGCGATGCGCAATTGCTGCATGCGCTGAACGGCGTCGTCGAGCGCTTCGGCCGCCTGGTTAGCGCGGCCGAGCCCTTCGCTGGCCTGGGCGCGAATGCGAGCCGCCGCCAGCGAGCGCGAATCCTGCACCAGCGCGAGCGATTCTTCCAGTTCGCCGGAGAGAAGTTTCGCCTCGGCACGAATCTCCGCGGGCACGGTCGCGTCGGCAAGAGCAGGATCTTCAAATTGCCAGGCGTTGAGCGCGGCGGCGGCACGCAACTGCGGCGTGCGCAGATCGCGATCATCCCACACGCCGTGGAACACGCGCATCGCGCTGCGCTCCTCGTCCGTCAGCCATGCTGCGGAAATGGCACTGCTGGCGGCTTCATTCAGCGTGAACGCAGGCGGAACCAGCGCGGGCCGGGCCTGTTCCTGCCCCAGCACGACCCGAGGGCCGATCACCAGCGAGCACAGAACGCAAAGGCCAAGTGCAATTCGACGCAGACGCGGCTGTGGCATGGGAAAGTGTATGCCGGCGCGGCGAGCGGCCGGGCAGACGCTGAACCAGGAGCATGGATTGAACAGGTCAGCCCAGGCACCCGGCGTTAGGCGGGCTTCACGTACGACACTTCCGTGATTTCGCCATCGTCATCGCGCTTGAGCATCCAGATGGAGCCCTTCTTGCACTCCATGCAATCGATGCCCAGATGATCCAGCAGCGCGGGAATATTGTCGCCGTGCGCGCAGTAGATGTGCAGGCCGGCCTCGCGTTTGCCCGGCAGCTTGATCTCGCCGCCTTCCATCAGGGCCTTGTCGACTTTCATCTTGATCTTGGCGCGCGTCGCCAGCGGCTCCACCGTCTGCACGCAGCGAAGGGCCGGCGATGTGCGAATCTGCGCGATGGGCACAGACTCCAGTTCCTCAGCGATCGCCTGGGCTTGCCGGTGGCCGCTCTTGGTCAGCGGCCGCAAGTGATCCGCCTCTTTCCACAACTTGCGGTCCGTCGCAGTGGCGTGACGGATGAGGAGGATCGTCTGCATCGCCAAAGTGTACCGCATCCGGCCAAGGGATGGCACGCCCGTGCGCACGTTCGCGTCGTGCCGGCCGGGTTCGCGGAGCGACCCGGCTATTGCCGTGTCCCGCATACTTACTCGATTAATTCAATTCAAAATCTCAATTCGCAGAATCTGAAATCTCAAATGTCAAATCGCGGAATCTCTAAGCGGAATCTCTAAACTGAATTTCGGAAATCTTCATCCCCAGAAATTGATCACCGCAAGCAAATCGTTCACATTCACCTGGCAGTCGCCTGCGATCGGCGACACATCCGATGCGCAGCGGGCCGGACATGGTTGCGGACACGGGCCCCAGTGATTGATCACCTCCAGCAGGTCCTGCGCGTTCACCGTGCCATCGCCCGTGGCGTCGCCCACGCGCCCGCGGAACCAAGGCGAGGCCTGCGGCGAGTTGAGCATGAACGACAACAGTTGTCCCGCGACTTTCTCTCGCCCGGTTTCCGATGGATGCGTGCCGTCGGTGCTCAAGTTCGAGCACTCCCAGATCAATCCGTCGCTGCGCGGCGTCAAGCCGTCAGCCCACAGGTACGGCCCCCACGCGATCCAAGGCGAAACCGTGTTGTAGTTCAAGTCGCCGGTGATCGGATTCGCCCCGCCGCCATTCATCTGATTGATCTGCGCTTCGATCAGCCACTTCACCGCAAACCCCGATTCATACGCGTATGGCTCGGGATTCAACCCCGTGGACGCATAGCCCGCATAAATGCGGCTGGAGAAAAACACAACCTTGATATTGGGATAACGCGCCTTGAGCGTGCGCGCGATGTCGCCCATCTGCGACAGAAGCGTGTACGCCTCGGCATTGGCGTTGGGCAGGGCGACGCTCGGTGAAGCGTTCGCCATCTTCACCCATGCTGCGCGAACTTGTTGTTCGCTCAATCCCCACGGCGCGAGTTTCTGATCCCGCACGCGATCGTAGTTGGAATCCGTCGGTTCATCCCACATCGATGCGGTTTGCCCGCCCGCAGCGCCGTCCACGATCACCAGCTTGGAATGATTGACCTGTGCATTGGTCGAGGCGATCTGCATGAAGCGACTGAATTCCTGCGTCGTGTTCGACATGCCGATGGACAACAGCACGTACTTGCCGTTGGCGGCATTGGGCTGGCCGGCGGTGTTCAGCGGCACAACATCGGCGGACCGCTGCACACCCACGGTTGCATGAGGCGCGGGCATCGCATTGGACCCGTTGGGATACAGCCCACCCTGGAACTGATTGAGATAGAGGTTCCCGCCCAGATCATTGATTGGCGTCTTGTTCACAGTGGTGACGTTGCAGTTGGCGGCCCAACTCACCGCGCCCGCAGCCAGTGCGAGCAAGCCGATGCCGATGAAAACCAGTCGATGAGAACGTTGCATGGGTGAACTCCACTTTCAGCAGGCAGAGCGCGCAGCCGCGGCGTGCCGGCCAGGTCTCGCTGTGGAGTTATAGGGGATGGCCACGTGAGGCATCCCTTGAGGCGCGAGAAGTTCTTTGGGGAGGCGTAGGAGGCGCAGCCGGCCGGGTAATTCAGGTTTGGAATCTCAAGTCTCAGATTTCAAATCTTCACCCAGGTGCGGCTCGCCATTCCCGATGCCAAGTCGTATATCAGAAGATGATTCCCGCTCATCCCCACGCGTTGATCACCGCGAGCAGGTCGTTCACGTTGATGACGCCGTCGCCTGCTGGCGCGGGGGAAATGTCCGACAGACAGTTTCCCGGCGCCGGCGGCGGACACGGACCCCATGTGTTGATCACCGCGAGCAGGTCGTTCACGTTCACGTGCGAATCGCCGGTGATGTCGCCGGGATGGGGCACGACGGCGGGCCCTTGTGTGGCGGCGGTGAATTGCGTGGGCGTGCCGGGCTTGAAGACACCCAGTGTCGCGTTGGCAGCGGCCGGCGCCGCATTGCAATCGAACCAGAAGTTGTACATCGTGCCGTAGCGAATCGAATTCGCCAGGGGATTGGTGGCATGCGTCTGTGTCGCCCACGCCAGGATGTTCAACGCAGTGGACGTGGCCCACGCGGCATTGGAGTACGATTCCTCATGCGAGGCCACCGCGTGGAAGCCGATGTTCGCCACCGTCGACCCGCTGGCGAAGGGCACTGCGAACGAGCGAATCGCGCGGTCCATGTCGTGGTTGTAGATGGCGTACTCGTAGTGCGTGGAGCCGTTGGGATTGGTGGTGATTTTCGTGCCCAAAAACACTCGGCCGTCGTTGGTCGGGTTGGCGGGAACGGAAATGACTGTTGCGCCGGGCCAGGATTGAATCGCCGGTCCGATCATCGTGTTGTTGCCGCCGAGGTTGAACGTCCACGTTCCGCCGGGCGCGCCGCTGACGGTGACTGGCTCGCGCGCGATGCTGTCCATGTGATCTGCATCATCCCACGCCAGCACGTAGCACTCGTAGAAATAGGTCGCGCCGGAATTCTGCGACGGATCGAGGTCCGCATCGCGCACGTGCATTTTGTGGTCGATGGCCCCGTGACTGTGCGGCCCCTGCGAAATGTGCGATCCGGGATAGGAGAACGATCCGGTCCAGGGATTGATCTCCGAGCGCGGGCCGAAAAATGAAAGCGTGTTGTTGCTGAACGCCGCGGAATAGGTGTCGGAACATCCCACACCCAGGCGGTCGGCGGTGGGATGGGGATTGCACCCCAGCCCGCAGGCGTCTTCCTGCGCCGCGCCCTGGGCGTGCTTGGTCCACGACTGGCCGATCTGCTCCAGCCGCCCGTTCTTCAGGCGATAGAGGTTGTAGTTGAGGAACGGATGCCGCTCGCCGATGCCGGTGAGCCAGTCGAGTTCCGAAGTTCCGTCGTTGCAGATGGGCGCATCGCCGAGCAGGCCGACGGTGTCGCCGACGCGGCCGAACTGCTTCAACTCGTTCAACTCGCCGATGTGGACGTTGGCGCCGATGAGGAATCCGTAACTGATCTGCCACAGCGCCAGTGAACCCAGGGTGCAGACAGCCCCGGCCAGTGCAGGTCGCGAAACTCGCATGCGCAATCTCCTTGTGCAGCCACCGGTGGATCGCCCCGGCGGCGAGAAGGGAATGAAACGTGCAGGCGATAATCATTCAGGCGAACTCGACCCGGGCCATCAGTCAGGGTTCCGATCCGCGCAAGACTGCAGCGATGGCGTTTGGTTTGTCGGCCTTCGGCCTATTCCAAAATTTGTACAAATTTTGAAATAGTCCGAAGGCACAACGCTGGCGCGGCGGGAATGAAAAAACCCTCGATCGCTCGAGGGTTTGGAATCCTGTGGATTTCATCGCCGCGATTACTGCGGACACGCGCCCCAGCCGTTGATGACCGCAAGCAGATCGTTCACGTTCACCGTGCCGTCGCCGTTGACGTCGGCGGCAAACGCGGTGGCATTCAGTGTCCCGGTCATTCCCGAGCCGCAGTGCGGCGTGCAGAAGTAGGGAATCGATCCGACAAAATCATGCGGAATAACGTACTGCCACGATCCAGAAGACAACGGCTGATTGAACCGGCCGTCGCCGCTGCATGTCGATCCGCTGGTGATGGTGTGAACTCCGTTTACCCATGTCCACTTCACCGTGTCGCCCGCCTTGGCGTTGACCACCGGCGGATCGAACGTCTGATCGTGGACCGACACGTTGTGAACCGCCGCCGATTGACCCCAAGCGTTGATCACCGCCAGCAGATCGTTCACGTTGGTGGTGTGATCGCCGGTGATGTCAGACGGACATGGCGGGAACAGGATGGTCACGCTCAAGGTGGGTCCGGTGCCCAGGTTGTTGTTGAAGTCGATTGCCGTGACGTAGTAATTCACGGTGCTGCCGGCGGCCTGTCCGGGAATGCCGCCGCGCCATTCGGAATTGCCCACCCATTTCATCGGGACCTGCTGCGTGCCGCCGCCGTTCACCGAGTAATTCAGGAAGATGCCCTTGGCGTGGAAACCGCGGTCGGAACTCATGCTGTCGTACACGATCGTGCGAACGTGATAAGGACCGGCGGTATTTTGCGTGCTGGCGACCTGCTCGGTCTTCACGATCTTGGGCAATTGCGTGTCCGCGGGGCCGGTGACGTTGACGTAGATGCGGTTGGCGAAACTTCCGCTTTCGCCCTGCGCGGTCACCACATCAAGCCGGCCGTCGCCGGTGAGGTCGGCCACCTTCACGTCAAGGCTGGCGTCGCTGACGGCGGTAATCACACCCGCTTGCAGCACGAACGTGCCCGCGCCGTTGTTGGTGTAGAACCGCTCGGTCGAGCCCAGCGATGCGACAACGAGGTCCAAGTCGCCATCGTTGTCGTAATCAATGAACTTGCTGTCATTGTCGTCGATGGAACTGATTGGGAAGGTCGCAGAGGCAAACGCCCCGGAGCCGTTGTTCCGCAGCAGCAGTTCCGAGTTGGGATTGGCCGCGCTGGCGTTGGCGCCAAGCATGTCCAGGTCGCCGTCGGCGTCAATGTCGCCGAAATCGTATGAATAGCAGTTGGCATCGGAGGGCGAGGTCGAGTTCGTGAACACGCCCGAGCCGTTGTTCTTGAAGATGCGGCCCTGGTTTGACCCGGTGGAACCGATCCGCAGGTCCAGATCGAAATCGCCATCGATGTCGCCGAAGATGCAGTCCATCGGTTCGGAGACAGTGTTCTGCGGCACAGGCATGCGCGCGACGGTTTCATCGGCGAACACGCCCGAGCCGTTGTTGATCAGCATCACGCCCGCGCCTGTGCCCCACCGGCTGGCCCCGCCGCTGATCAGGTAAATATCCAGGTCGCCGTCGTTGTCCACGTCAGCGAACTGCGCCCGTGCACTGCCCAGCAGCATCACAGGCATGCGCGTGAGGGTTTCATTGGTGAAGAATCCCAGGCCGTTGTTGATCAGCAGTTGCGGCTGGCGCGAGAAGTCCTGGGCGATGACAATATCCAGGTCGCCGTCGCCTTCCACGTCGCCCAGTTCGGCTCCTCGTGCGATGAACAACTGACCGGCCGCGCGCAGCGCCGATTCATCGGTGAACGTGCCCGAGCCGTTGTTGATGAAGACGCGCAACTGGAGCGGCGCGCCCGCGGCCATGTAGCCTTGACCGTTGGCGAAGATGAGATCCAGATCGGTGTCGCCATCGATGTCGCCCACCGTGATCTGATTGGTGTACTCGGCCGGGTGGACCGGATACCGGGCTGCGGTCTGGTCCTGGAACTGCTGGGCCATCGCAAGCGGCGCAAACAGGGCAGACACGGCTCCACAGGCCACGATCGAACAGAGCGCAGAATAATTGCGAGTCATCTTTGTCACTTTCACCCCTGTTAGAAGAACTGCGTGCAGCGATCCTGGCGCACTGGAACTAGTCCGGAACGCGCTGTCACGCACGGGCTTACACCGATCAATCATCAAGATAACCGCAATTCCCGTAGGGATACAAATGGAATTTGGAGAATGATTGATGAATTTGAGGACACCCAAGGCGTGCCAGGGCCGCCATCTTGGTTTTCAACGCGCCGCGGGGGTTGGCACGGTTGCGGGGTGGGCACCGTGGATTCCCGATCAGATTGCAAACCGGGTGGTCGAGCGCGCTCACGGCTTGTCGCCTTGAGCATGCGCGCACCCGCAGCGCACCGGCCTGCGGTCGCAGTAGCGACCCGGCTACGCTGTGTGCCGCGCGACAACTCAACTCGCCCAATTCCCTCAGTTCGCCCAATTCGCAGATCCTCGAGCCTCGAGCCTCAAGGTCTGAAGTCCGAAATCCACTCACCCCCAGTTGTTGATCACCATCAGAAGATCATTCACGTTCACGATGCCGTTGCCTGTTGGGGCTGGGGCGATATCTCCAGTGCAGGCTTGCGGAGGAGCAGGACAGGGTCCCCATTGGTTGATCACCGCCAGAAGATCATTCACGTTCACCTGGCCATCATTGGTGATGTCGCCTGGAACCT
>CAMPIL010000182.1 GCA_946886375.1 uncultured Phycisphaerales bacterium | reverse complement strand
CTGCCCGGCGCTGGCAGGAGCTTTGAGCAGTTCCGCCATGACGATTACGCCTGCCCGTGCTGCTTTGGTGTTCGGACATAGCAAGGTAGATGCGCATGGAGACACGGTGAGCGAAGCGCTGCCGTGGTGGTTCTTTGGATTGATCGGCGGATTGGTCAGCGTGTGGCTGCTTTCGCCGAATCTGGGCGCAACGCTGGGCTTGCCTTCCGCTGAGCATGGCGAAGTGGGAGGAGCGGCGGCGACGGGACTGCGCGCCACGCTCATGACTTATGGCATCAAGACGCTGCTCTTCATTCCAGGCGCGATCGTCGGCGGAATCCTCGGCAAGCTCATCATTCGGCCCGTCAACTGGACGCTGGGCAAAATCTTCGGCGCGTTCAATCGTGCATTCGACCGCGTGACTGAAGCCTTCGGCAAAACCGTTGCGTGGTCGCTGCGCTTGGTCGTGATCGTTCTGGTGGTGTACGTCGGTCTGCTCGGCCTCACCGGCTTCGGTTTCTCGCGCCTTCCCAGCGGCTTCGTGCCAACGCAAGATAAAGGTTATCTCATCGCCAACATTCAATTGCCCGATTCCGCATCGCTGGAGCGAACGATCGCAGCGATGGCCTCGGCCGAACGCATTTCTCTGGAAACGCCTGGCGTCGATCACACCGTGGCGCTCGCTGGCATGTCGTTCGTCACCAGCACCAACGCTTCGAACTTCGGCTCAATGTTCATCACCCTCAAACCGTTCGATGAGCGGCACAGCAAGGAATTGAGCGGCGAAGCCATCATGAACCAACTGCGCGCTCGTCTGATGCGCGAAGTGCCCGAGGCGATGGTCATGGTCTTCCCGCCGCCCGCTGTCAGCGGCCTGGGCAACGCGGGCGGCTTCAAGATGATGGTGCAGGCGACGGGTGATGTCGATTACAACGCGCTGCAGTCTGCGGCGGACAGTCTCGCCGCCAAGGCCAATCAGCAGCCGGGCCTTGTCGGCGTGTTCAACAGTTTCCGCGCCCAGACGCCGCAGCTCTATGTCGATATCGATCGCGAAAAAGTGAAGACGATGGGCGTGCCGCTCACGGATGTCTTCGATGTGCTGCAGGCGTACCTCGGCTCGTTTTACGTCAACGATTTCAACCGTTTCGGCCGCACCTGGCAGGTGAACGTGCAGGCCGATGCGCCGTTCCGCACCGATGCACAGACGATTCAACAATTGAAGGTGCGCAACGCCGCTGGCGACATGGTGCCGCTGGGCGCGATCGCGCAGGTGCAGGATTCCGCAGGGCCCACGCAGATCGTGCGTTACAACATGTATCCCGCCGCGGGCATCAACGGCGCTTCGCTTCCCGGCGTGAGCACCGGCAACGTCATCGCCGCGATGGAGCAACTCGCCCAAAGCGAACTGCCCAGCAACATGACCTATGAATGGACCGACCTTACTTACTTGCAGAAGATTTCATCCAAGCTCGAAGAGTTCCGCGATCTGCAGCAGAACCCGCTCAGCGCTCTCATCATGGGCGCGCTCTTGGTGTTCTTTGTGCTTGCGGGGCTGTATGAGAACTGGTCGCTGCCATTGGCCGTGATCCTGGTGGTGCCGATGTGTCTGCTCAGCGCGCTGACGGGCATCGCCTTGGCGCACATGGATGTGAACATTTTCGTGCAGATCGGCTTCGTCGTGCTCGTGGGCCTGGCGTGCAAGAACGCGATTCTGATCGTGGAGTTCGCGCGTGATCGGCAGTTGCAGGGCGCGAGTCGCTTTGATGCAGCCGTCGAAGCCGCGAAGGTGCGACTGCGGCCGATCATCATGACCAGTTTCGCATTCATCCTGGGCGTGTTCCCGCTGGTGATCGCCCACGGCCCCCCGATAGCACCGCCGCGCGGAGATGCGTCAAACCCTGGGCACCGCCGTCTTCGCCGGCATGCTCGGCGTCACGCTCTTCGGCATCTTGCTCACGCCAGTGTTCTATTACGTGGTGCGCGGCGTCTTCGGCGCCCCCCAAGCGCTGGCTCCTGTCGATTCCCCTCGCACTTCTCCGGAGGCGATGGGAGTAGGAAACGGGCCACTAGAACCAGGGATTGCCTGAAACAGGCGGCAGTGGGCTCGATCCTTCAGAAGCCGCTGAGATGACATGCCCGCTCAGCCACTCTTGGATCTACTGACCTGCTACCGCCCGGAAATCCCGATCAGCCGTACCGCAATCTTTATCATCGCAAATTGAAGTGCGTGCGAGGTCGGATACCTAAGGCTCATTCCTGAAATAGTCACCGGGCCCAGCGATTGACTCGTGCGGACGGAGTCAGCCGTATAGCATCGCGAAGAGTTGGACTTGAAATATCCATGCCAGCGGAGAGGTGCTATGAAAATCATCGCGGGCGTTGCTATTCTGCTCATGGGCTTGACCGCGCCGCATGTATCGGGCGAAATCATTCATGTGACGCTTCCGCCGGCGGTAATCGAGAGCGCTCCGCATCCGGGCAATCCCTATGAGGTGGATTTGGACGGAAGCGGCACGATTGACGTAACATTCATGCACGTCACAGGTCCGCCCAGATTGAACAACGTTGATGTATCCGTCCTGCTGCTTCCGCAATTAAATGAGGTTGTGGCGTACTGGGATGGCTTTACATACAACGTCCGCGGATTTGAGGCAGGTCAACCCATGACCGGTTCATGGAACAACTCGGGGCAATTCACGCGTGCGGATGAGATTTCGGAATCTGGGGATTGGGCAGACGGGGCCAATCATTACGTCGGGCTGCGGTTTCGCAGGTCGAATCAGTTTCATTATGCCTGGCTGCGGGTGAATGTTGAAATATGGTCGCATACCACTGTTCTTGAATATGCCTATGAGACGCAGCCGTATACGCCAATCATTGCCGGCGCTGTTCCGGCACCCAGCGCGATGGCTTTCTTGGCGCTGATCGGAATCGGATTCACCCGACGCCGCCGATGAGCAAGTACCGTGGGTTGAGCGCTCGCGAAACCTACCGCTTGTCGTGCGTGCAATGGTGGGACTCAGTCTCGATTGGCCCACACGCTGGTTCATCGAATCCTCGCGCTGACGCCAAGGGAAACTGATCCAGACCCGGCCGAGCCGCCACGGAAAGAAGCAATCCGATTGGCGGTAGTCAACTCATTCTGACCGGCTCGGCTCAGGTTGGCGCATGTCTCGACACAGGTAACGATGGTTGCCTCCGGTGTCCCCATCATCATCAGGGCCGGCATTTCGACCGCTAATTGCGGCCCTTGACCGTAGACTGCGGCTGTCGGGTCCTGGCGAATCCGCTCGCGCAGAAGGCGGCGGATGAGGGTTACTTTCTGACCGGTGACGCCAAGCAATTTTGAGAAGAAGCCCATACGTACCTCCTACCAGCAATGGTACACTGGGTGGATCAGTCAGCCCAAGTACTCCCATGCCGAGTTACGCCCATGCCCGACCTGCAAACTCAGACGCAAGCGACTGTTTCTGGTCCGTCGCAACTCACCATCACCTTCGCCACGGACGTACATGAACTTATCCGGGTAGGCGCTCTGGTCAACCAGGGCGGGACGCTCGGCATGGGGATCGGTGTCGGAACCGGGATTGGCCTTGGCATCGGCGGGCACTGGATTATCGCCTTGATCGTGGCAGTCGTGGGACTCTTCATCAAGGCGTCGGCAGACGAGTACAGGCAGAATAAGTTTCGACAACTTCAAACCAAATGGCACGGTATTCTCGGCGGACTTTCGGAAGATCAGATGCGCGAGTTTGTGAAGGAGATTGGGACGCACTACCCTGGAATTGTGTATGGACTGCGGTCGCAAGTTCTCGGGAACACCGCGTCAGAGCGGTTCTTGCGACCGGTTGGATTCTGATTGCGACCGCCAACGGGCGCGCTTCAGAACGGCTTGAACCCAACGGGTGAGGTCTGCCCTTCGGTTTGCCGGGTTTCTTCATCCGCTGCACGTCAGACAAGTGCCATTCGTAGTAGCTCGCAGCGCATTCGCAACTGCAATTGCTGCATTTGCGCAAACCAACGTGCTACTTGCCATTGCCGCGCATCCATTCGCCATTTGCACCGTACATCGGGCTGCGTGAGTGATTGAGCATGCGATCGGCCCGATGCCACTTGCGATTGGAACGATTCCTCGTGCTCCGCGGACGATTCCTTGCGCTCTAGGAAAGATTCCTCGCGTTCTATGAATCTTGCAACGCGTCTCTTCGCAATTGGGCAGCGCATCACGACAGATTCGCATCGCGCCAGGACACAATCGCAGCTCGACACGACACGTTCGCCTCGCTCCTCTACACGTTCGCGGCGCGATCATTCACCATCCCAGTGCAACATCACAATTTCCACGGGCAAGTTCTCATGGCCAAACCCTGCGCCTGCACGAACAGCCCATGCGCCAGCACGATCAGCCCACGCGCTGGGCCACGCAATCCGTGCGCCAGCGTGTTCAGCGTCTGAACCAGCACACCTAGACCATGCGCCAGCGCGTTCAGACCCTGCGCTGGAGTGTTCAGCTCCTGCGCCAGCATGCCGAAATCCTGCGCCGAGGCACGTTTGGCATCGGTTTTGGGACTTTCACTGAAGGACAAGGGTCCGCGAGCCGATGTGCGATCAGTAGTCAGAGGTCAGAGATCAAATCTCAGAGGGCAGAAGTCTGACGCGGTGGTTGCGCTGACACGATCGCTGTGATTCGATCGATCGCTGCCCGCTCAACGCAACGTATTTGCCCTTCGGCATGCTCGGCGTCACGCTCTTCGGCATCTTCCTCACGCTGGTGTTCTATTACGTGGTGAGAGGCGTGTTTGGGGGAGAGGCGGATGCGCCAGAGCAGAATGCCTCAACCGTTGATGCGTCGGTGGCCAAGCGCGAGCCAGCGATCACCGGAACGTGAACGATCCGATTCGTCAGAACGCTTGAACCACACCGGCTGCGGCATGCGCTTGGGTCGGCGCGGCTTGTCCATGTGTTCACATCGTCGAGATGCCATTCATAGCTGCCGTTCTGATGGTTGCACTTGCGATCATCGTTGTGCCGACGATCACCCCTGTTGGCCGATCGCCGGGTTCGCAGTCGGGCTCAGAGAAGCCCTCAAGCTCTCCTGGCTTGCTTGCCGCGCAGATATAGAACGTCTCACCCGATCACGCGCGTGGCGCGAGCGGTATTCGATGCGCTTGATGCCGCGCAGGATCAGATTCCCGGGGCGGCGTAGGGCTAGCGGATGCTCAAGGCGCGCATGATTCCGGGGTCGATGTGAATCCTAATATCCGCCGAAGAGCGGCCCATCTTCATCTTCGAGTTCGCTTTGGATCAGTTTCCGAAGGTGCTTCACAGCTTCATCACTCTGCGGCTCATGAGCCGCAGAAACGTTCTGACCTCCCAGAGGGGGTTCAACTACGTTGGCCTTCCAGTACAATTCACTCGACTGGAGTCGTCATGGTTGAGAGTGCCCGCCACAATTTGCCGGGGAGCGATGAAGCCGATACCGCGTCGATCGGGCGCGATTCAGATTCAGTTCATGCAAAGGCGTACGAGTGTCCTGGCGATGAAATTGGCCCATACAAATTGCTCAGCGTGCTGGGTGAAGGAGGATTTGGCGTCGTCTATCTGGCCGAGCGCCGCCAACCACTCGTGCAGCGCGTGGCGCTGAAAGTCATCAAGCCGGGAATGGATTCGCGTGCGGTGATCGCTCGCTTTGAAGCCGAACGGCAGGCGTTGGCGCTAATGGATCATCCCAACATCGCGCGGGTGTACGATGCCGGCGCGACGCCGAGCGGCCGGCCTTACTTTGTCATGGAACATGTACCAGGCGAACCGGTCACCGTGTATTGCGACCGGCGGAACTTATCAATTCGTACGCGGCTTGAGCTCTTCATTCCAATTTGCGAGGCGATTCACCACGCCCACGCTCGGGGTATTCTGCATCGCGACATCAAGCCATCTAACATACTCGTTTGCGAGCAAGGCGGCCGGCATAGTCCGAAGGTTATTGACTTTGGCGTAGCCAAGGCGATGGCTGTAAGGCTGACTGACAAAACCATCCTGACCCAGCATGGCCAGTTCATCGGCACCCCCGCCTACATGAGTCCCGAACAGGCGGCGATGGGACTCATGGATCTCGACGCGCGCACCGATGTCTATTCGCTGGGCGTGGTGTTGTATGAATTGCTGAGCGGGCTGCCGCCGTTCGATTCTGCGTCTCTCAAGAAAGCAGACTACGCGGAACTCTTGCGGATCATCCGTGAGATCGACCCGCCACGGCCAAGCACGAGGCTGACATCACGGCCAGCCCAGCAACAATCATCGGATCCAAAATCGCCGACGCCTGCTGAAATCGCCAGGCATCGCAACATGGAACCGGCCCGCCTCACGCATGAACTGCGGCAGGATTTGGACTGGATTCCGCTGAAGGCGATGAGGAAGAACCGGGCGGAGCGCTATGCCACGGCACTGCAGTTGGGCGAGGACATTCGGCGCTACCTTGAGGGCCAAACGCTGATCGCGCGCCCGCCATCAGCGTGGTACGCCAGCCGCAAGTTCGTCATGAGAAACCGATCGCAGGTAATGGTTGTGATCGCCGCGATTCTGGCCATGACTATCCTGGTGGCGGTGTTCGTCTCGCCAAACGGGGGCGGGAGTGACCAGGCAATTCAGGACGGGACCGCCGCGGCCATAACACCCAGGACCGCACCTTCGGATCGGGCCTGGGATTGGTTGCGCACGCTGTTGCCATTGAATCAATTGACAATCACCGCGCTGCCGCCAAATGGGCAAGCGGCCCTGGTCCGCGGGCCCGTGGTTAACCAGCAGGAGCAGGATCGCCTCAGAGCAAGACTGCGCAAGCACGAATCGAAGGTTGTGATGGAAATCACGGTTGATCCACAAGTCGTCGCACGACTGTTGGAATCACATCTGGTTGACGAAGGAATACAGGCGCGCGTGCAGGCGCGCCACCGGATTGATCGTCGCGACGATTATTACTTGGATATCCGCTGCGCCGCGACCGATCGCGTCGCGATCGTCAGCGAGGCGAACAAGTTCGTGACCGACGAAACCGCGTACCTTGTCACAACCAATGACTATTGAATCGTCGAAGAATCAACCGCTTCGTTTCAAGACTTTCGAACGATGTTGAAGACGCAGGTTTCGTTTGTCTTGGTGATGAAATCCAGGCGAAAAGGAAGGTGCTCAGACATCTTTGTGAAGAGTGGGCTGAGTTCATCGGAGGTTCCTTCGTATTCGACACGGAACAGGATGATGCCCTGGCCTTCGCTGCGCTCGAACTGTCCGGCGCCAATTTGCCGAAGTGCTCTGCCGCCATGAG
>CAMPIL010000181.1 GCA_946886375.1 uncultured Phycisphaerales bacterium | reverse complement strand
AGGTGACTGAGGCCCTGCCTGATGCACGGTTCAAGGTCAAACTGCAAAACGGCCAGGAAATCCTGGCTTACGTGAGCGGCAAGATGAGGAAGTTTTTCATCCGCATCCTGCCCGGCGACAAGGTGAAAGTGGAAATCAGCCCGTACGACATGACCAAAGGACGCATTACATTCCGCCAGTAGCACGAAGCCCGCGCATCGCCATGCCCGGGCGTCAACCCGCAGGACGCCGACCATGAAAGTTCGCAGCAGCATCAAACGACGGACCAAGGATTGCCAGATCGTCATTCGAAAAGGCAAGCGGTTCGTCATCAACAAGAAGAACAAGCGCTTGAAACAGCGCCAAGGCTGATCGTCACATGAAAGCCTGCGCCGCACGCGGCGTGGGCTTTGAAGAGGTTCACACTTATGCCCCGTATCGCAGGCGTTGACATCCCGGATAAGAAGAAGATCCTGTACGCGCTTCAGTACATCTATGGCATCGGGCCGAAGTTCGCCAAGGACATTCTGGCCGAAGCCAACATTGATGGCGACAAGCGCGCCAACCAACTGACCGACCAGGAGGTCAGTTCTATCACCACCGTCATCGACGGCGGGTACATCGTGGAAGGCGCGCTGCGGCGTCAGGTCAGCCAGCACATTCAGCGTCTGCGCGACATCAAGAGTTACCGGGGCGAGCGGCACCGCAAGGGCCTGCCGGTCCGCGGCCAGCGCACCCGCTCCAACGCGCGCACCCGCAAGGGCCGCAAGAAGACGGTCGCCGGCAAGAAGGGCGTGAAGGGATAAGTGATTTTGGATTTACGATTTCAGATTTCAGATTTCAAATTTGGAATGGCCACCTGATCAAAACCTTTAGCCCCCGGCTCTGCCCGGGGGCGTGATGGAATCAAACGATGGGCAAGAAAAAAGTACGCAAGAACATTCTCAAGGCGATCGCGCACGTCAAGGCGACGTTCAACAACACCCTGATCACGATCACGGACATGAACGGCGAAACGCTGTGCTGGGATTCCGCCGGCACGGTCGGCTTCAAGGGCGCGCGCAAGAGCACGCCCTTCGCCGCCACGCGGGCCGCTGAAAAGTGCGCGATCAAGGCGAAGCGCATGGGCATCCGCGAGGTCGAAGTGCGCGTGAAGGGCCCCGGCCCCGGCCGCGAATCGGCCATCACCGCCCTGCAGAATAACGGCTTGAGCATCACCGCCGTCGAAGACCACACGCCGATCCCGCACAACGGCTGCCGCCCGCCCAAGCGGCGACGCGTCTAAACTAGTTGTCTGTTCCCGCCGGACAGAAGGGACTTTTGGAGCGTTCAGCAGGTTCCAACCGTTTCCCGTGCTCCGTCGGGCTTCCTGTGTTTCAGGTTCTGCTGAAAGTGGAGTCCAGTCATGCATGTTCGTTGGCGCGGCATTGAATTGCCGGCAAGAGTTGTATTGGATGAACGGTCCCGGACGGCGACGTTCGGCCGGTTCATCGTTGAACCGTTTGAGCGCGGGTTCGGCACCACGGTGGGCAACAGCCTCCGCCGCATTCTGCTGTCTTCAGTGGAAGGCGCTGCGATCACCAAGGTGCGCATCAACGGCGTTCAGCACGAATTTTCCACCATGCCCGGCGTGCTGGAAGATGTCACCGACATCGTGCTCAACATCAAGGGGCTGGTCGTCAGCCTGCAGGGCGATGAGCCCCGCACCATGCGCCTCGCCGCCAGCGGCCCGGGCGAAGTGACCGCCGATCTGATCGAAGCGGACACGAACGTCACGATCCACAATCCCCAGCATCGCATCTGCACGCTGACCGAAGCCGTGGATTTCGAGGCCGAACTCACCGTGGCCAAGGGCCGCGGCTACCAACCCGCGTCTGAGCAATACGCCAAGCGCGATGAGCAGGTCATCGGCGAAATCCCCATCGATGCGGTGTTCAGCCCCGTGCAGCGCGTGCGCTACCGCATTGAGAACACCCGCGTCGGCCAGAAGACCAACTACGACAAGTTGATCATGGACATCTGGACCGATGGCACGGTCTCGCCGGAAATGGTGCTGGTTGAAGCGGCGAAAATTCTCCGCAAGCACCTCAATCCGTTCGTGCAGTATTTCGATCTGGGCACCGAGCAGATTTCGCCCGAGGCCAGCGCCGCGGCGAGCGTGGATGATGAACTCATCCGCAAACTCAACATGCCCGTGACGGAACTCGATCTGACCGTCCGCGCCAGCAACTGCCTGAACTCAGCCAAGGTGCGCACCGTCGCCGACCTGGTGAGCAAGGACGAAAACGAACTGCTGGGCGTGCGAAGTTTCGGCAAGACATCGCTGCGCGAAGTGAAGCGCAAACTCGAGGAAATGGGGCTTTCCCTCGGCATGAAACTGCCCGAAGGTTACCAGCTCACAGGCGCGGGAGCCTGAACCAATGATGAACCCGTCGTCGGCGACAGCCGGCGGCGGGCGTTTACGAGGAGTTTTCAGTCATGCGTCACAGAATTGGCGGAACACAGTTTTCAGTCGACACCGATCATCGCAAGGCGATGCTGCGCAATCTCGCCGCGGGTCTGTTTGAACACGGCCAGATCGAAACCACGCTGCAGAAGGCCAAGGCGGTGCAGCCGCTGGTGGAGAAGATCATCACCATCGCCAAGAAGGGCGGGTTGGCGTCTCGGCGATTGATCGAGCGCAAACTGAACGATCGCAAGATTCACGTGTGGGTGGCTGATCCCAACGTGAAGGACTGGAAGAAGGACAACCAGTATTTTGACCTGCCCGACGCAGGCGAAATCGAGTTCAACCGCTACGGCGAACCGCGCAAGGCGCCGCGGCTGGTGCAGCACATCATGACCAAGGTGGCTCCGTTGTTCGCGGATCGCGATGGCGGCTACACGCGCATCGTGAAGACTGGCCGCCATCGGTTGGGCGACGCATCGGACATCGTGATCCTTCAACTGGTCGGCCGCGAGGACGGGCCGGAACTGGGTGGCGGAGAATCTCGCCGCCGCGCCCGTGCCGACAAGCGCACCGCGTTCGCAGCGAAACTGAACAAGGGCGGCGCAACCGCCTCAGCATCCAGCGGCGGTTCCGGTGGCGGCGTGGACGTTGAGGAAGTCGAAATGACCGAAGAGCAGATCGCGCAGGCGAAAGCCCAAGGCGCGGAAGTGATCGAGGTTGAAGAGAAGAACCAGTAAGCCCGATCCAACGAACGTTCCAGATGAGGGCTGGCCATTGAAGTGGCTGGCCCTTTTTCGTTTGACTGCTCATGTTCAAAAAGCGGCTACACTTCCCGCCATGCTCGATGATCTGAAGGAACTTGCCTCCAGAGGCTTGGCGGAGTTGCGCACAGTCGCTTCCGGCGATGCACTGGAATCCTGGCGCATCAAGTACCTGGGCGCCAAGGGGGCGCTCAAGGGCCTGATGGGTCGTTTGAAGGACGTGCCCCGGGATGAGAAACCCGCCGTCGGCGCTCGACTCAACGAGATCAAATCCGCCCTTGAGGAAGCGTTCGAGCAAACCAGGACCGCGCTCAAGCAGCGCGCCGGCGGCGACGCCGCGGCGGAACCGTTCATCGACGTCACCGTTCCCGGCTTCGCGCTGGGTCAGGGCCGCCGACACATCCTCAGCCGCACGATTGATGAAATCACCGAAGTCTTCGCCCGCATGGGGTTTTCCGCTGTCACTGGTCCGGAAGTCGAAGACGAGTGGCACAACTTCGCTGCGCTGAACATTCCGGAACATCATCCAGCGCGGGAGGCGACGGACAACTTTTATTTGGCGGCGTTGCGAAGTGGCGACGTGGCGAATGGCGGGCGGCAATCGCCAAATCCATTGCTCATGCTGCGTTCGCAGACTTCCACCGTGCAGATTCGCACGATGGAGAAGACCCAGCCGCCGCTGAAGGTGATTGCGGTGGGGCGGGTCTATCGGCCGGACACGCACGACGCCACGCACTTCAGCATGTTTCACCAGGTTGAGGGTCTGTACGTCGATCGCAACGTGTCGATGGTGGACCTCAAGACCACGCTTTTTCAGTTTGCCCGCGCGTATTTCGGCCCGCAGGCGGAAGTGCGCATGCGGCCGAGTTTCTTCCCATTCACCGAGCCTTCCGCAGAAGTGGACATGAAAATGAAGGTGAAAGGTGAGTACAAGTGGGTCGAATTGGGCGGGTGCGGCATGGTGAACCCCAATGTCTTCAAGGCCGTGGGCTACGATCCGGAGCAGTGGACGGGCTTCGCGTTCGGCCTGGGCATTGAACGCGTCGCCATGCGCAAGTACGGCATTGCGGATATCCGCTGGTTGTTCGAGAATGATGCGCGGTTCCTGCGGCAGTTCTGAACTGACGCTTTGGAAAGTCAGCGCGGCGAAATCCAAACAAGTCGTGGAGGTCTCTCGGCCATGGATCAAGATTGGAAATCAAGCGACGTGCCGCCGGTCATTCTGTCGGGCGGGGAAGGCGATTTGCCCGAAGCCCCGCTTTCGAAGTGGCCGACGGTCATCGGGATCATTGGCATCGTGCTGGCGTCGCTGGGCTTGTTCTGCGGATGCGTGGGATATTTTCAGATTCCATTGCAGAAGTGGGGCGCGAGGATGGCAGCGCAGAGCGGCATGTCCGACCCGATGATGGAGGCGCAGATCAAGGTCGCCGAGCAATTCCAGATCATTATGTTGATTCTGCTGACCATCGGAATGATTCTCACGATCTGGCTTCTGGCCGGCTCGATCAAACTTGTTCGCCGCCGCGCCTCGGCGAGAAATCATCTGATCGGCTGGGCGATGGCCAGCCTGTTCGTCCTGGCGATCAACATCGCGCTGCAGGTGCTGATGTTCCAGGCGACGGTGAATGAGTTGACGCAGGCCGGCGCGAGCGATCGCGTGCCGGAGTTGTGGTTCGGCGCCATGGTCGGCGGCTTCTTCATGATTATCTTTGGGTTGGCGTTCCAGACCTTCATATTGATCTGGTTCTCGCGCAGCAAGATCAAGGCCGAGATGCAGGGGTGGCGCTCGTGATTTCAACAGGGGGCGCAGCATGAACCCGACCAACATCGCGCCGCCGCTGCCGCCACCCAGCCAGCGTCTTCCTGCATCGCCAGTCTGGCCCACGGTGCTGGGCTCGATCCTGATCTGCATCGGTTGCTTTGGCGTGCTGACGAACGCCGCTGGCGGAATCATCAGTTGCTTCATGCCCGGCATGATGAGCGGCTTTGCGCAGAACAGCGGGCCCGCGCAGCCAATGATGGCCGCTCAGATGGATGTGATTGAGCGGTACGCGGTGTGGACAGTCCTCAGCGCGGTGATCATGTCGCTGCTGGGGGTGATGTTGCTTGTCGCAGGAATCGGCATGGTTCGCCGCAGACAGTCGGCGGTCAATTGGATCAGGGCGTGGGCGATTCTGCGGATTCTCTGGGCTTTTCCGGCCAGTTACATCGGCTTCCTGATCACCAGTGAAACATTCCGCGCCATGGCCAAGGCTGCTGCCGATTCGGGAACGGCCGTGTCGGGATTCACGGCCTTTATGCAAGGGATCGGCATCTTCACCATTGCGCTGGCAATGATCATGTCGTGCGCGCTGCCTGCGTTCCTGCTGATCTGGTTCGCGCTGGACAAGGTGCGAACTGACATCGCACACTGGTGATTCGCGCCGCCTCTCATGCAGTGCCGGCGGTCACGCGCTGTAAATTGCGGTTCACGCTGTCCCAGTTGATCACGTTCATGAACGCCGCGACGTAGTCCTTGCGGCGGTTCTGATACTTCAAGTAGTACGCGTGTTCCCACACATCCACGGGCAGCAGGGGAATCACGCCCCATGCGGTGAGGTTCTGGTGCTTCTCGGCCTGCATGATCAGGAGTTGGCCCGCGATCGGTTCGTAGACAAGGATGCCCCAGCCTCCGCCTTCGACGGCATTGGCGGCGGCCTGAAATTGGTCGGCGAACTGCTTGTAGGAGCCGAAGTCGCGCTCGATCTGGCTGGCGATTTCGCCACGCGCCTGCCCTCCCGCGCCGGCGGATGGCGGACCCATGACGTTCCAGAACAGCACGTGCAGGAAGTGCCCCGAACCATTGAACGCCAGTTCCCGCTCCCAGTGTTTGATGTCGCTTCCATCGCGCTTGCCGGTGCGAATGTCCGCAAGCGTCGCGAGCGCCTTGTTCAGGCCATCCACGTAGCCCTTGTGGTGCTTGTCGTGGTGCAGTTCCATGGTCTGCTTGTCGATGTGCGGTTCAAGCGCATCGTACTTGTAGGGCAGGGGAGGCAGAATGTATTGGCGCGAGGCAGGATCCCAGCCCATCGATTCCGGCGTGACGGGTTGAACGCTGGGCTTGACCGGACTGGAGGTCTGGCCGAACACGCCGCTCCATCCAGAGCCGGCGATTGCAGCCGCGCCCAGTCCAAGCGCCAGAAGATCGCGACGAGGCAGAACAGGATCAACCGAACCAGCGGAAGAATCGCGTTGCATGGGAGTGCTCCTTTGCGGGAGTGTAGCCCCGTCGAAGCCGCTCCGCGATTTCTGGAAACCTCCAGACCCGCTCAAAGAGTTTCCAAAGCCGGTCATAGAGTTCCTAGGCGGGGCATCGCCCACCTTTGGCTTTCTTGGGGTTGCAACTTGGCAAGGACCATCGGTCATTGCCCGCACCGCATCCACACTTCCGGCGACCCGGCTCGCTCTTTCCCGCACACCGCGCCCCGTTTCCCGCGACCACTCCATGATTGCCCCCTGTCCGGGTCGCATTGTTGAAGCACAGCGGAATATTGCCTGGGCACTGTCCAACTTTGATCGCGCTTCAACCAAATCCCACTTCGTCCGGGCAGTGGTCCATATCGCTTTGGCAACGGTCCATTCCGCTTCAACAAAGTTTCATCCCGCTTCAACAATCTCCCATTCCGCTTCAACAAACTTCCATTTCGTCAGGGCAAAGTTCGATTGCGCCGAGGCAAAATTGTGCGGAGCATCAGCAAACAACTCCCACCGGCATCTCCGCGACGATAACCGCTCTTCCAGCACGATAACGACCCTCCAAAGACTCTCGGCGGCAAGGAGGTGGACTGTGCCCAGCCTGCAAACTTCGCCCCTCGGTTTGGGCCGCTCGCCATATCATGTCCGCCTATGACGTCTTGCTTTCTCGAAGAACTCAAATGGCGAGGCCTGCTGCATCAGACCACAGCGGGCGATGAACTGGTCAAGCACCTTGCGACCCCCGGAAGAATCGCCTATTGCGGGTTTGATCCGACTTCCGACAGCCTGACCATCGGCAATTTCATCCAGATCAAACTCCTGATGCACTGGCAGCAGGCCGGGCACAAGCCGATCGCGCTGGTCGGCGGCGGGACAGGGTTG
>CAMPIL010000180.1 GCA_946886375.1 uncultured Phycisphaerales bacterium | reverse complement strand
TTGATAAGCAATCCGTGATGCCGGCACGCTGAGGTGATCCACCAATTCAGCCGTCGTGGAGAGTCCATGTCCGAGCTCGATGAGGATCTGTCGCCGCAGCTTTGGCGCAAGAAACGGAACGATCTCCAGAAACTTGGGATCGATTCGAAGACCGCCGCGCGACCTTGACCGTTTTCGTCTCATCGCTCCGACATCCTACATCATCCGATGCACCGCAAACGTCGGCCAAACCCCGCAGCATTCGACGGCCACCCTCTTCGTCCTCGTTGCTGAGATAGTGCCACCGTCTTTCCTTCACGATTGAAACGAACAGCCCACAGGGGTTCCGGCTGGCGACTCGCATCGCCCTTCTCGCCGCGGCGAAGAAATCCAATTCCTGCGCTTCGGTGCTTCGGCACCAGCCAAGCGTCACCGACTCTGCGAACAGCACCTTCAATCGGTCCCGACTCCTCAGGTCATCCACAACAACATGCTTGAGCCCAGGCTTTCGCAACGTTGCTTTGGAAACCCCAGTACGGACGAGTTTCTGGTGTTCAGATCTCGAAGAGAGATTCCGGTTCTTCATTGGGGGTGGCAAATCGGAGCGATTTGCAACGATCCGGCGTGGCGAATCGTTCTTGCTGCCCCATGCAAGGTTGACGATGAACCGCCGGCCCCAGCGGTTCATCGCGAACTGCGTGTCACTGGCGCGTCGAAGCACTTGCAGATCGAGCAGCAAGCGCCTTGCCTTCTTCACGTTCCGTTCATCGACGCCGAACACATTCGCGATCCACGACGCTTTGCACCGTCCGTCCGGCCGGCATGTTCCCTTGCGGTAATACAGACATCGCAGCAGATGCCCCAACGCCGTTGCGATCACAACCGGCCGTGAAGTTGCGGCCAGCAGTCGCAGCAGTCGGCGCGGGACTGGAACTTTCCGTTGACGATTCTTGACCTGCGCGCAGCATTCTGCAAACCCGTTGTCAAGTGTGAAAAGTCCATCAGCGTGAGCGTTGAACGTGATCCGAGAATCGGACCATTTGAGCAAGCCAGCCTTTTCCAAACGGCGGATTGCCTGTTGAACCGTGAGTACCTTCACTCCACCGACCAGCACGCCGACCTCATCGAAGCTGTATCTCGGGCGCTTGCCCGTTAAAGCCGCATATCGGCGCGCTGTGACCTCGAAGCACGCCAGCCATACCCGGAGGTCCACCAGGCGGATGATCGAGCGCTTGTAGGCGAACCATGCCGCCAGAATCGCCATTGCTGGAATGAAGCAGAACCCGCCTTCGGGTTTTCGTGCCGCATACGACAAACCGCCACATCGCGCATTGCCCTCTCTTGCCATTGTCAAACCCCGTTTGATTGGCGGACTCGTGACGAGCGTCCGCGTTGCCCGGAAGGACCTGGAGAGCGAGTACACGAATCCTCTGGCGGAATCGGCGTTGACAAGAATGAATGGCTTGCGCTACGGTGAGTTTGCGAGGCTCAACCGGCTGGAGCGTTCATCCAGAATCGACGCTTGGCCGCAGAAAATACGGGCGACCACATCGTGGTCGCCCGTCGTGCTTTTGGACGCTGTCTAGTTCCTCCTCAGTCTTCCTAAACGATTTCAGTGCCGCGAAAATCCATCGGCGCCTTCTCTGCTCCGTACACCATCCGTAAGTCTCTGACAAGACATTTCAATTTTCTGGCGCGTGAAGGAATGCGCGCATGCGGGCATGCCCAAGGTCGTGCATGCCCGAGTGCGCGATGTCGCACGGTCGCGCCATCGGCATGGCGCTGGCGATGCCCAGCGACAGAATCCTGCTTGTTCAGTCTCTTGCGGCCGTGCTATGGGTTCAATGAGCGTGCATGCGAGCACTCGGCCACCCGCGAACTCGCGCGTGCGCGACAGCGGGCATGCACAACGGGACATGGACATGATGCGCATGATGGAGGGGAACATGACGGATAATGCAGACGAAGTTGGCGAAGGCGTATTGATCGCGGTGGGCAATCAGAAGGGCGGGGTCGGGAAGACGACCAACACGGTGCATATTGCAGCAGCGCTTGGATTGCGGGGAAGGCGGTGCCTCATCATCGACTTGGATCCCACGGCGGGGGCGACAAAGCATCTCGGGGTGCCGCAGGAGAGCTTCGTCGGCACACTCGAATTGCTCACGACTGATGAGAGCATTGAGTCGCTAGTGGTGACTGAGCGAATGCCCGAAGGCGTGCATCTGATTGCGGCCCGGCCGCAGCTCAATGAACTGGACAGTCTTCTTTCCAAGTTCGTGGACCGCACAAGGATTCTCGAACGTCCGATCCGCCAGGCGCGCCAACTGTATGATTTCATTTTCCTCGACACGTGTCCGCATCCGGCGGCAACCACCACGGTGGCCGCATACGCGACGGCTGAGTGGTTCTTGCTTTCGGCGTTCCCGCACCCGCTCTCACTCAGCGGCCTCAGTGATGCGTTCAAAGATATCGCTGATGCCCGTCACCACCGCAATCCCAATCTCGAGGTGCTCGGGATCGTCTTCGGCAATGTTGACCGCCGGGCGACTCGACTTCGCGCCGAATTGGAGAGAGTGGTCAACGACGCCATGCCCGACCGCACCTTTCGCAGCACCATTTCGCAGGCGGTCATCCTGCCGGAGCTCTCCGGTCGCGGGAAGACTGTGTACCAGATACCCAGTTGCACGAAGATTCCAGCGGCGCATCAGTACATGCTGCTCGCGTGCGAGATTGAGCATCGCGTCCAGAATCGCGAATCGTTTCTCAAGGGCGAGGCAGGGCCCGTCATTGTGGACTGGCCACCGTACGACTACGACTTGGCTCTGCCGGGTCCGAAGGACCGCCTCGAGATAGCGGCGCCGCGCGAGCTGGAGGCCATGAATGGCTAAACCACTTCGGGACCCGCAACCTTCGAGCACTGTGCTCAGGTGGTTTGATGGCACTGCGGCGGCTCGCGCGCTGGCGGCGCCAGAGACTCCGGCCAACGTGCCTCCCGAACCCACCCGCGAACCCAATCAGGAAACAGCAGACAATCGCGATCTCCCGACCCGAAAGCGTCTGTTCATGCTGACTGCATCCACGTCGCTCACCGTCGATCGACTCGTCAATCTGTACCGCACCTCAACCGGTACACGCCTCAATGCGAGTCATGTGCTGCGTGCCGTGCTCATCGCTGTGGATCACGCGTTCGAATCGCTGGAACGCGAGGGGAGGGGGATGGGCAAGACGAAACTGCCGAGCAACGCTCGTGCTTGTGTGCATCAACGGGAGCGATTTGAGCGTCAGCTTGCGGCGGCAATCGTGGCGGGCCTCCGCGCTGCCGCGATGATGCGTCCGGATTGAGCCGACGACCACCACCGATTCTTCTTGACTTTGCGCGGAACATTGTGGGATACGCGAGTTCAACCAGGTGAACAGGGCGCTTTCCCAACATTCAGTTGAGGAGGTTTCTATGCCCCAACAGCAGACTCGAAACAAAATGAACAGCACTCCTGCAAGCAACACTGCCAGCAACAAGCCCAGCCATGTCGTCCGTTACGGCGGCATCAAGGCTGTCGTCTGGCAGAATCAGACCAGCAACGGTCCGATGTACAACGTCACCGTCGCGCGAACCTATCGCGACGGCGAAGAGTGGAAGGAGAGTTCCAGCTTCGGTGCCGACGAACTGCTCACGCTCGCCAAGGCTCTGAACGAGGCCCACACATGGATCTTCGCACAGCGCGCCCGCGATCGCGATCAGGACCAGTCCGCCTGAATTCCGGGGCATCCGTCCGTCACTTTCATCAAGGTTTCACCGAAGGCGCTCCTCACCTGGCCTTCACAGCATTCGGGTTTCCCGCAGCGCGTATGATCGCGGCGCTTCCTGCGGAGACTGGTTATGCATTCACCAGACAGCTTTGCGGCTCAAGTCGTCGCCCGCGCCTTCAAGCCCGCTGCCGCTCTCTTCGTCGATCAACTCACTTCGGAGCGATATCGCTGGGTCGCGTGCCCAAGGTATTTCGATGATGCCCGTTCGTCGTTGCTGACAGAAACCGCAGCCAGGGCGTTCTGGGTCGCGCTCCAGAGATTCGACCACCGCGATGCCGCATTCCTCTTAGACCGTCTCAGCAGAAGTTCCCCGGTCACGTTCCAGGTTCGTACCGATGAGATCCAGGTGTCCTCCGATGAGGTGCTTGCCGAGATCTACTTCCTCATCAGGCGCTTCGCCGCTTCGCGGCCGGATGCCGCGTTGCTCACGATCCCGGCCCAATGGATGGAAATGAATCTCACGTTTCAACCGATTCGTCACAAGGATCTTCAAGATGCCACCGCCGCTGCGCGGGCCGATCTGCCCCTTGCAGCATGGCTCGGCAATTGTCCTGTCTGCTCCGCTTCACCAGCTCTGATTGAAACGGCGTATCCCGGTACTGAAGGGTGCCTTCGGTGTAATGCAATCTTCGTTGCACGCATCTAGCCAAGCACGCATTTCAAAGCGAATCGAGCATTTCGCGCGTGCCTGCCGGTCCAGTCACCTCAAGATAAATCGGGCCGTTGCTTGGCTCGACGGTGATCCAGCCCGAGCGAGACCGCTGGCGATCAGGTTGGCCAGTTCCTCGCGCCTATCTCGTGCCGACATGCGCCTGGCGCGCGATGTCCGCAGCCGTGGCGCTGCCACGGCGTCCGTGCGTCCCTGCAAGAGTGTGTCCTCGTGCCGCCGCTGTCAACGGGCGGGTTGCACCGGTCTACATCTGCGCCCGCCAGAAATGTGTCGCGATCTTCTCAGTTCAGCACGTACTTCTTGCAGATGCCACGCCATCAGGTGGCCGCGAGTGCCGGTCAGCGGCCGACCTCTCTTGATTAGGGAACTGCACTGCACCGTGCATACCTTCTACGCCGCGTTCAGCAGCGAGGTCTGCTTCAGCGGTTTCAAGGCGCGGCCGCTCGATGCTCCTCTCGCGCCGCCTGATAGACCTCCCTCGCCGCATCCAGGTTGATGAGCATGATGCCCAGGCCAACGATGAGGTCAGGCCACGCCGAGCGAAGATACACCGTGATGATGCCGGCAGCGACGATCGCGACGTTGGCCAGCACATCGTTCCGCGCCGACAGGAACGCAGCACGCGTCAGACTCCCGCCCCCCGGATGCCTGCGGAAGCGCGTCAGCATGATCGCGCATGACAAGTTGATCGCGAGCGCGCCAGCGCCAGTCAGTGACAGCGAAAACGGCTCCGGCGGAATCGGTATGTTGAACTTGCGCCATGCCATCCACAGCGTCGCCATTCCCGGAATGAGCAGAATGCCCGCCAGCGCCATCCCGACCCGTGCCCGGTGCCGCGCGCTCCAATTCAGCGCTGCGAAGATCAGGAAGTTGATCGAAGCGTCTTCGAGAAAGTCGATGCTGTCAGCGAACAGCGACACCGATCCAATGACCAGCGCGACGGCGAACTCAACGCCGAAATAGGCGAGATTGAGCATTGCCACCAGGCGAACGACGCGACGCAAGCGCGCTACCTCGGGAGTGTTGACGGTCGGCGATTCCATTCCCACAAGGGTCGCATGCCACACCGCGCTCGGCAAACAGACGCCTCACGCCGCCTTGAGCAGTGGCGTCTGCTTGAGCATCTACAGCGCATCGAGCATTTCGCGCGTGCCTGCTGGTCCGGTCACCTCAAGATAGATCGGGCCGTTGCTTGGCTCGACGGTGATCTGGAACTTGAGGAACTGGCAGCAGCCTCGCTCCTGCTCCACGATGCGGGCAATCTCATCGAGCAAACCCGGCGCGTGGGGGGGCGTGAACTTCATGCGATAGCCGTGCTCCAGCGCGGTGCGCTCATCCGCGCGCTTGAGCAAGCCAGGCAGAAGTCCTTCACGCTGCGCGCTGAGTTGCTCTGGCGTCAGCGTGCAGACCATCGGCGGTTCCGGGGGCGGCTCGTTGGATGCAGACATGGCGACATCCTTTTGCGTCGTCGTGCTGCACGCTGACAACATCCCCACGCCGCACAGCAAGACACATCGGGCATAGCGAATCATGACCTGATTCTACGTCGCTTCTGAACAAACGCGCTTGCTCGTCTTTCATTGCCGATGGTGAGGCTTCGAGTTGACGGCATCTGCATCTGGCGCGAAGTTGTTGCAACCCTCGGTCCACTTGCCAGCACGCTCGACGTCATTTCAGGGGAGGGGGTACGACGGTTGTTGAATGGGTTGCGGCGGCGGCCTCGTGCTCGGACTCCAACTCCAGCGTCACATGGAGAATGCCGAAGCGGCGTTCCAACAGCGCTTTGGTCGCGGCCTTTATTTCCGCGAGATCTGTCATGGTGCGATTGGCGCTGTCGATGACGATGTGGGCTGTCAAGGATACATGGTGTTCATCGAGCATTCGCAAGTGCACATGATGCGCCGATCGGACACCCGGAACCGACCCGATGGCGTGAACCACGTCTTGCAGGTCCATGCCGTGAGGCACCGCGTCGGTGAGCACACGAAAGGCGGGTTTCATGCCCATGATGCCCTGGTAGATCACATAGGCGGAAATGGCCATCGCGATGATCGGGTCGGCGAGAGTCCAATCGAACAAGATGATCAGCACGCCCGAGACAATGACGCCGACGGAGGCGATGGCATCGGCGACATTGTGGATGAAGGCCGCCCAGACGTTCATGTCGCCTCGGGACATTGAGAAGGTCAGGACCGCCGTCGCCGCGTCGATCAGCAGCGCGATGCCGGCGACGATGATGACCGTCCAGCCGCCGACATCCGCGGGCTGGAAGAAACGCAGGATCGCCTCGTAGCAAAGGAATAGGCCCACGACGACAAGAGCGGTGAGATTGATCAGTGCGCTGACGGTTTCCGCGCGACGATAGCCGAAGGTGCGGTCGGCATCGGGCGGCTTGCGGCCGATTCGCCTCGCCACAAGGGCAAGGAGTAGCGAAATCGCATCGTTGAAGTTGTGCAGCGCATCGGCGATCAGCGCAAGGCTGCCCGACAGCACTCCGCCGACGATCTGGGCCAGCGTCAGAAGCACATTGATCGCCACAGCGACGACCAGGTTGCGGTCTTCAATGTACGCTGTCGTGTGAGAGTGGTCGTGTGCCATGCGATCGCTTCCGCTTGCTATCTTTTGTCGCTGTTGCGGCGTTGCACCTCTTTCGTTGGCGTGTGACTCTCGCGCCACCAGAACCAGCAGGCGATCAATGCGGTGATGGTCAGGATAAGGTCGATGCCGACAACGCGCATGTCGAGATGGGCGTAGCCCTGCCGACGGAGGTCCGCTTTCACGGACCAGAGCGTCAGGGTGTCGAGACCCACGGCGAGTACAACGAGAATGACCGGCCAAAGCGACAATGGACCACGCG
>CAMPIL010000179.1 GCA_946886375.1 uncultured Phycisphaerales bacterium | reverse complement strand
GTGCGAACCGTGATTCGGGGTCGCCACCATGATGAAGTGATCGAGGGCAGGATAACGGTCCGCGCCTGACCCGTCGCCGGCGTACGCGGCATCGCTGGTGAGCGCCTCGCGCACCAGCAACCCGCCCATTGAGTGAGCCACCACGTCGATCCGCTTCAGGCCTTTGCTGCGGGCCTGCTCCAGTTCCCGGGCGAACATGCTCGCAGCCTCTGCGATCGGGCGATCGGTGCGGTATTCGAATTTCGCAATCGAATAACCTCGACGCAGAAGTCGCGGCAAAAGGTCGTCCCATGTGTACCCCGGATCATCCAACCCGTGCACAAGCACGACGGCATGCGCGGGAAGAGATTCCGCATCTTCCGCAGTCACGAACGTCAGTCCCTCGCGTTTCGTGCTGTGCGGCGTGGAGTTTCGCGAGAGCAGAACCTCAACCTTGCGTTCAGCGTCATGCAATCGCCGCCGCAACGACTGTTCATCCACCTGCACAACCAGGCAATCGGGCTTGACCGTTGTGCAGATGACGCCGCCGGTCAATCGTTCAAAAGCGGTCAATCGCAAACGCCCGGCAATGGATTGCACATTGACGGTCCAATCCAGTTGATTGAGTCTTTCGCCGAGCTTGATGCCGAACCGCTCGCCAAGTTGATGCACGACCTCGGCGAGATCGACTCGGCCATCATGCAGCGCGATGCGAAATTCCAACGGCGACTCAAGATCAGGATTCGGCGACGCCACGATGCATGGCGATGACAAAACGCCCAGTGCAACTGCGAAGCACCAACACCACCGCAATGCTGACTTGACGCGCATATTGCCATCCTTCAAGTTGGTTCGCCCCGGGATCATACGCACCTTGAGCACGCGCGGGTTCAAGGAGCGGCCGGGCAATGCCCGTTCCGCCGCTATTCTGAGTGCAGGTCTCGATGCGCTAATGCTTGGTGTCGGTCACCAGCACGTCCAACATCTTCTGCTGGGCCTTTTCGTAGTTGCTCAGGCTGTCGAAAAGACTGCGCTCCAGCCGCCGATAGGCTTCGTGATCTCTGCCCACGATGTCTGGGTGTTTTTCGAGAATCCGCTTGACGGATTCAGAAGTCGCCTTCAAATCCGCCGCCGCCAGGGCGAACGACCGCGTCGCCTCATACAGCAATTCGTGCTGAAGTTCATCAGCGTTGGGACGATACAGCAGTTTCCACGGGCTGCGACGAGTCTCGATGCTCGCGAGTTTCAACTGCTGGGCGGTGAGGTTCGCGCTCGCCAGCGCTTCGCCGATGTTCGTAGCCCAGCCGGCGTAGTCCACGCGCAACGTTTCCAGCGTCGCCTTGGCTTGCTCAAGCCCCTGCTGGCCAAGGTCGAGCACGCGATGAACCTTGTCAATGGTTTCAGTGTTGATTCGACCCGTGGCCGTTTGCACATTGCTCACGATTGACTTGATGGGCTCGCGATTCTCCGTCACAACCTGGTTGGCATTGGCAAGCAGATCGTGGCCGTAGCCAAGCGCCGCCTCCAGCCTGGGCGTGGCGTCGGCGGCCCAGGTCATGACGCGATCAACCGCGCCTGCCCAATGAGGCCAGTGCACCGACCGCAGATCGCGCACGACCGCGCCGGCGTCATCAAGCACCGGGGCGATGCGAGCGCGGTATTCATCGGGCACCTTCGCCAGGAATGCGCTCAACAGGCGCACGTTCTCCACCATTTCACTGGCCTTGTCCGCATTCTCCGCGCCCAAGAGCGCAGTCAACATGCCAACCGACGACGTGCCCTGCAGCCGATTCCCCACCGGCGCGCCGCTCGCCGGGTCTCCCACATCGGGAATGTCCAGCCAGGCATCGGACCCGATCAGCGGGGCGGACACCAGAATAATTGCGTCGGCATGCAGCGGCGCGCGGGAATCCACGTTGAATTCCACTTCGATCTGCCGAAACGTGCTGCCCTCCACCTTCGGTTCAACCGAAGTCACTTTTCCCATGCGCATGCCGCCGATGCGGACGTCCGATCCGGGTTTGAGGTTCGCCACGCCTGAGGAAACGTCGAAGGTGACGGTGTAGGAATCGGTGGCGCGCGACAACGCGCTGACGGCGTCGGTCAACACGATCACCACCCCCATGCTCAGCAACAGGGCGATCGTGACAAATACGCCCGCGCGAATGTTGTTGCGCTCGCGTTCGGAGAGACTTGCCATGTCCACATGGTAACACAACAACGACCGAACGGCCGCCGTTGGCATCCGACCTCGCAATCAGGTTTTTGCGATGCTTTTCACAACACGGGTCGATTCCACCGACGGAACCTCGGCCAACGTGGGGCCGGTCTCGCCCAGCAGGTCCTCGGCGTAATTGGTCATCGCCTTGCGGCGGGTGATAGGCCCTTCCGCATCTCCCCTGAGAAACTGGCGGATCAACTGTTGCTCTTCGGTTAGTTCCGCCAATCGCGTTTCAGGGTGGTCGCGCAACCGCTCGAACGCTGACCGCTTGTCCACCATCAGCATCTTTCCCTTGTCCAGCATCGCCATGCGGTCAGCGATACGGAAGGCGGAATCCATCTCGTGCGTGACCACCACACTGGTGACGCCGAGTTTTTTGGACAGGTCCATCATCAGTTGATCGATTTCCGCCGACGTGACCGGGTCCAGGCCAGCCGAGGGCTCATCGTAGAACAGGATGCGCGGGTCCAGCGCCAGCGCCCGCGCCAAGCCGGCCCGCTTCTTCATGCCTCCAGAAATCTGCGCGGGGTATTTGCTGGCGTGCTCGCGCAGGCCCACCATCTCCAACTTGATCTTCACTTGAATGTCGATGATGCGGCTGTCGATGGTCGTGTGCTCCTGCAGCGGCAGTCCGACGTTCTCGGCAATAGTCATGGAATTGAACAGCGCGCCGGACTGGAACAGGATGCCGAACTTCTTGCGCACCGCGTTCAGGCCTTCCTCATCAAGCTTCAGCAGGTCCTGGCCGAAGAGTCTCACATTCCCGAGATCGGGCATGAGCGATCCGATCATGTGCCGCAGCAGCGTGGATTTGCCCGAACCAGATCCGCCCATGATGACCATTGTCTCACCAGGCTGAATCTCCAGGTTCACGCCATCGAGCACCGTTTGCTCGCCGAAGCGCTTCACCAGATTCTCGACCACGATGACTGACTGCTGCGACATGGTTCACGGTGCGTTTGACGGCTGCGTCGCGCTCTGCGGCAGCGAAGTCGCCTGAGCCGTTGCCGCTACAGGATAAACCAAATCGCCCCGAAGCGGATCAATTACCCGAATCCACGCCCACTTGAACACCGGCTTGGGAATCGCCGCCGACGGCGCGAACGTGACAAAAGCCGCTTCCGCTTCGACCTGCGATTGATCAAACGTCAGCGTGTAGGTGATGCGAAGTTCAGCGGGCCCCGACAGCGTGGGCTTGGTGATGGGCGACTGACTCAATGTCGAATCAAGCAAACGGCCGTAGCGGGTGGACAATTGGTTCAGGAACGCGATCGCTTCGTCCGCCGGTCCTGCAGGATCGTCACCCACAAATGCAGCCTTGAACCGCGCGACGTCTCCCGCCAGCCCCGCTTGGAGAGCATCGCGCGGGCCGTTCAACATTGGCAAACGCGCATTGAACTGCCACCAGATCGCCGCGGCGATCCACACAAGTGAAATGGCCAGACCAATCACGATTCCCGCAATCGCAATGCCGCGGCCGCGCACTGTGGTGGGGTTGGCGCGAATCTGCACCAACGCGCGCAGTCCCAGCAACGGCCCAAGCAATGTCGCCACAGGGCAACACGCAAGGCTGCACAGCAGCGACGCCACCGCCCAATTGCTTGTTCGCGCCACAGGCGTTGGCGGCTGTTCCGCATTCGTGCGAGACGGCTCCGGCATGGCCATCATCAAGGCGAGGCGCCGCCAGGTCCCGGCGCGGTCGTTGCACCGCCACCTATGACGGCACTGGCCGGATACACCAGCGATGTGCTGTTGGGATCGTTGATCGTGATGGTTCCCATCTTCAAGACAAGTTCGCTTGACTGCTCATCCAAAATGATGAACTCCACTTCGCCGGAAAGCGTCGCGTTGTCGAAGGTGAACTGGAAGGGCAACGGCACGATCGGCTGACCCGGACTTTGCTTCGGCGGCGGGCCGCTTTGATCGACCGTCGCAGAGACGAAATTGCCGTATCGGCTGCGCAGTTCGCTGATGAACGCCTCAGCTTCGGCGTCCGGCGCAGTCGCGCCTGCACCGTGGAATTTCGACTTGAACGTCGCAATGTCGCCGGCAAACCCAGCCCGCAGCGCGGTGTCCGGCAACTGAAGCATCTCGTAATATTTGCTCGAAGCCCAATACGCGAATCCGCCCCACAACAGGCTCAGAATCAGCCCGACGATGATCGCCGCCACCGCCATGCCGCGCCCCTTCTTTGGTGAGCGCGGTCCAGTCGTCGCAAACGCGATAATCCCCAGCAGCACGCCGATCGGCGCGGTGCAGCCGCAGCAAAGTCCCACGAGGCTCAACACCAGCGCGGTAATCGACAATCCGCTGGTCTTTCGCGGCTGGCCGGCTTCGTCGCCGTACATCTCAAACTGGCTGCTTGGGAACTGCGTCATGGGCGGTGCTCCTGGAATGAACCTGCGGCATCCTACGACAACACCGGGTGGTCCGCCAATGCACCATCCCCCTGCATCCAAACATCAAGGCGGGAGGCGCAGGTCGCCGTTCTCCTTGTCCGTTATCTCAATCGATTTCAGCCGAAACTGCGGCCAGATTTGGCCGGTATCTGTCCGCACTTCAAATGCAGCCGACCCGGTCAACTCGCGCCGATCGAAGACGAACACTCCCGCGACCTCATACTCTTGCTGAAACATCGATCCTGACGCAGATGAAAACGATGCGCTGAACCAGCGCAGACGACCGTACCGCTGCAGCGCCGATTCGCCGAACGATTGAATCGCGTCTGCCGGCAGCCCAGGCCCCGACGCCCACACCTTCTGCACCTCCTGCACGTTGCCATCCATCGCGCCGCGCACGGCGGTTTCCACCGCGCGGGTCATTTCCTCGTGATTGGTGCGATCAACCCACTGGCCCAGCCGCGTCAGCCCGATCATCGACAGCGCCCCCACCATCAGTCCGATGGCGATCGCCAACTGCGCCAATCGCAGTCCACCCAGCGCGCCGTTGGCAGCGCGAATTCGCCGCAATGCCGTGATGCCCAGCGCCGACCCGGCCAGACTCACCACCGGGCAGCACGGCACCGCCGCAAGCACAATCGCCACCACCGCCAAGCGCGACATCCGCGGCTTCACCGGTTGCGGCTTGCGCAGTGCGCTCCCCATTCCCTGCGGACGGGACGGCGGAGGCGATTGTTCCTGATTCATCGGTGAACTCATGCTGGGCCGATGAGTGTAGTGATTTCTCCGCTCAACTGAAACGACAGAACCTTCCACACACGCCGCTAATCGCGCGGATAATCAAACAATCGATGGCTCGTGAACCCATCTGATCCGCGACTTCCACGAACTGCCTTGCTCAATGAACATGCACACCGCCAACTCCTTCCAAGGCAAACGCGTCACCGTCATGGGCCTGGGCCGTTTCGGCGGCGGCGCGGGCGTCACGCGCTGGCTCGCATCCCAAGGCGCACACGTCCTCCTCACCGACATGCAGTCAGCCAGCGAACTCCAAGAGTCAATCGCGGGCATTCAAGACCTGATCGATCAACGCAAGGTCACGCTCCATCTCGATGGACATGATGCAGCCGACTTCTCGCCTCTGCGATGCGATCTCGTGATCGCCAATCCCGCGGTGCCAAAGCCCTGGAGCAATCCTTATATCACGGCCGCGATCAACTCAGGCGTTTGCGTCACCACCGAAATCCGTCTGCTCATAGAGCAAATCCCCCGCAACCGCGCCATCGCAGTCACGGGCAGCGCGGGCAAATCAACCACCACCGCGATGATCCACCACATCCTGCGCAAGGCCGCGCCTCCCAACACTCGCGCACACCTCGGCGGGAACATCGGCGGCTCGCTGCTTAATCACCTCGATGAGATTCAACCAAACGATTGGATCGTTCTGGAACTCTCCAGCGCGATGCTCTATTGGCTCAGCGATGCCCGCGACGCGCAAGGCTGGTCGCCTCACATCGCGGTCCTCACCAACATCAGCCCCAATCACATCGATTGGCACGGCTCGTTCGAACATTACAAGGATTCCAAACTTAACATCTTCAGATATCAGAAGCCAGGCGATCATAAGACCACCGCGCCCACGATTGCCGACATCGAATCTCTGCAGCGCATTGGGCTTTCGATTCCGGGGATTCACAACCAGATCAACGCGCACGCTGCGATCGCTGCTGCGATGCTCTGCGCTCGATCCGATCCATCGTTTCCAATCGATGCGCAGACCGCTGCGACTCTGCTCAACGATTTCGCGGGCCTGCCGCATCGTCTGCAACTCGTCGCGCAGCACGACGGCATGCGCTTCTACAACGATTCCAAGTCCACCACGCCTGAAGCGACATTGCTTGCGGTCGATGCCTTCGACGATCCCGCTGCCATTCACCTCATCGCAGGCGGCTACGACAAGGGCAGCGACCTCACACCCATCGCGAAACTCGCATCAACCATCGCAGGCCTCTACACCATCGGCACAACCGGCCCCACACTCGCGCACACCGCACAACAAATCACTGCTTCAAATATTCCGGGGACGGCTGTCTTCTCTTGTGAAACTCTGGCGCGAGCAGTCAACACAGCCATGTCGCGCATGAAACCCAACGACATCCTTCTGCTCAGCCCCGGCTGCGCCAGTTGGGATCAGTTCACCAACTACGAACAACGAGGCGAAGCATTCACAGCGATGGTCAACGCTTCAAACGCGCATGCCACCGCCGCAACATGCAAGGCATGAACTCTCTCACGCTGCATCGAGGAGTTTGACGCTCTCGATCTTCACGTGCTCGATCCTGATGTGACTGTTGCTGGATGCGGGACCTTCCAACTGGCGACTGACATCGTACTTGCCGCACGCTGCGGGAAGCAGTCGATCGACGTTCACCTGCTCCAGGAAGCGATCGCGCAATTCACGGGCCGCCTTCACATACTTAGGATCATTCTTCTGACGAGGCTTGGACTTCCTCGGCCGCTTCGGCTTGGTTTGCTCGGCCTGCATCTGCTCAGGCTCGCCATCGCCGCGCTCGATGTAGCGCAGACCGCCTCGAGTGATCATCGCAGCCTTGCCCGCAGGCACACCTGCAAGATGCTTCGACTTGGTCCGCGCCATCGCTGCCCTTTGCGCCTTGCTCGGCCCAGCGTTCGCAGCCTGCACCGGCCTCCCACTCACAGGCGCACCACCAGGCAGTTGCTTGGGCGCTTCCTTTTCCTGAGCCGCAACCGTCGGCAGCACCGGCAACTCCGGCAGCAACACCGGCTTCGCATCTCTCCAATGCGTGCCGGGCGGAATCGGCAGAACGATCCGATCCTCGCTCACCGCGCCG
>CAMPIL010000178.1 GCA_946886375.1 uncultured Phycisphaerales bacterium | reverse complement strand
ATGACGGTCCTAAGGTAGCGAAGTTCCTTGTCGGGTAAGTTCCGACGTGCATGAATAGCGTAATGACTGGAGCTCTGTCTCCACGACCGACTCGGTGAAATAGTAGTGGCGGTGAAGATGCCGCCTACCCGCAGCAAGACGGAAAGACCCCGTGAACCTTTACTGTAGGCCTATATTGGCTACGAATTCGTTCTGCGTAGAATAGGTGGGAGGCTTTGAAGTCCCGATTCCGGTCGGGATGGAGCCAACGTTGAAATACCACTCTGAGCGCATTTGTGGCCTAACCCCGATTCCCTTGAAGCAGGGCGGGGAACAGTGTATGCTGGGCAGTTTGACTGGGGCGGTCTCCTCCCAAATTGTAACGGAGGAGCGCAAAGGTCGGCTCAACGCGGTTGGAAACCGCGTGTCGAGTGTAAGAGCACAAGCCGGCTTTACCGTGAGTCATACACGACAAACGGTCTCGAAAGAGGGCTCTAGTGATCCTGCGATCCCGTGTGGAAGGGTCGTAGCTCAACGGATAAAAGGTACTCTGGGGATAACAGGCTGATCGCTCCCGAGCGTCCATAGCGGCGGAGCGGTTTGGCACCTCGATGTCGGCTCATCGCATCCTGGGGCTGAAGGCGGTCCCAAGGGTTGGGCTGTTCGCCCATTAAAGCGGTACGCGAGCTGGGTTCAGACCGGCGTGAGCCAGGTCGGTCCCTATCTGCTGTGGGCGTTGCAACATTGACAGGAGTTCTCCCTAGTACGAGAGGATTGGGAGGGACTCACCCCTGGTGTGCCAGCTGGACCGCTCGGTCCACCGCTGGGTAGCTAAGTGAGGCAGGGATAACCGCTGAAAGCATCTAAGTGGGAAGCCCCCCTGGAGATGAGTGTTGCATGTCTTATGACGAGAGACCCCCGGAAGACTACCGGGTTGATAGGCCGGACGTGTAAGAGCAGAAATGCCTTGAGCGAACCGGTACTAATGGTCAATGACTTGGTCGTGCCGACCGGATTCCGACTTCTGATCCTCAGACGTCACATCCGCGTCGCGCATCCAGCCAATCAGACGTCAATCATCTCGTGTTCATCTGCTGTTTTCGACGACATTCACGTTATGACAAATCATCCCCCGGCATCGCGTGAAAACGCCATGCCGGATTTGTCGGTGACCATAAGTCCAGGGAGACACCTGATCCCATCCCGAACTCAGAAGTTAAGCCTGGGCTGCCGATGATACTGCTCTGCGGGAAAGTAGGTCATCGCCGACGCTTTTGGGCCTGTTCAGGCTAAACCTGGACAGGCCCTTTTCATTTTTGAAAGACCAAGGCACAAGCGCGAAATATGGGTCGATGGCGCGTTTCACAAGCTGAGCCGGGCGAAAACTACATCTGATAGGAATCCGTTCGTGTGGCGCGTGTTGAAATTAGCGCTCCGAATCGATGACCGACCCTACTCGGTTCACCTGGGATCATGTAAGTTGATCACGCTCCCTCGCAAGGAGTAACACCCTTGACAGGAGGAAGACCCTTGAACAGATTCACAATTGCTGCGATCGCCTTGCATTCCAGTTTGATCTTTGCGTCCGCCGATGCCCAAGGCATGGGCGGTCCACGCAGTGATCGACCGTCGCATTGCGCGTCGCCGGAACTGGCCAAACTGGTCGCGTCGGATGCCTGGTACGGCGACCTGTTCGGCATTTCGGTTGCTCTCGATGGTGACACAACCGTAATTGGAGCTTCCAGTGACAGCCACGTGGGCGCGGAAGACGCCGGATCGGCATACGTTTTTGTCCGCGACGGCGGCACATGGGTCCTGCAGCAGAAATTGATCCCTTTAGATATCGTCGCGAATGATTTTTTCGGCGTTTCAGTCGCCTTGTCTGGCGACACAGTCTTGGTCGGGTCGCCGAACGACAGCCACGCGGGCGGGAGTGTCGCCGGCTCGGCCTATGTTTTCACCCGCAGCGGATCGACGTGGACGCAACAGGCGAAACTGACCGCCTCCGACGCTGCAACGGGCCAATCCTTCGGCGTTGCCGTTGCCCTTGTCGCTGACACAGCGGTAGTCGGCGCGTATGGTGATGATCACGCCGGGCTCTTCTCCGGCTCCGCCTACGTCTTCACTCGCAGCGGCACGGTGTGGACTCAGCAGCAAAAACTTACCGCTTCGGACGCGGCGAATTACGACCGGTTCGCTGAGGCTGTCGCGCTCTCAGGCGAGACCGCGCTGATTGGAGCGACCGGCTCAGGGGGGACGAATGCCGGTGCGGCTTACGTTTTTGTGCGCTCCAGCGGCGTCTGGACCCAGCAGCAAAAACTGACATCCTCTGATCTGGAGGACAATGACTACTTTGGCGATTCGGTCTCGCTCGACGGCGATACGGCGGTAATGGGGGCGACCGGCGACAGCCACGCGGGAGGGACCTCCGCCGGCTCGGCGTATGTTTTCACCCGCAGCGGCACGACGTGGGCTGAGCAGGCGAAATTGACCGCATTCGACGCGATGTCATGGGACCTTTGTGGTTATTCGGTCGCAGTCGCGGGCGACACAGCGCTGGTCGGGGCGTGGGGCGGAGACAACGCACCTGTGTACGGCTGCGGGGCCGCCTACGTCTTTACTCGCGCTGGGGCCGTTTGGACTCAGTTGAAAAAACTCGCCGCTTCCGATGCAGCCAATGATGACGTGTTCGGCGTAGCAGTCGCGATCTCGGCTGACACCGCGCTGATCGGGGCGTATTCTGACGATCATTCGAGTGTGAACGATGCCGGCTCGGCTTACTTCTTCACCGAGGTTGCGCAAGTTGGACCGCCGTGCCCGGCGAACATCGTCTGTGACGTAAGCGTCAACGTGCCGGACCTTCTGGCAGTCATCAACTTCTGGGGACCCTGTGCCGGCTGCCCGGCGGACGTCAACGACGACGGTCAGGTGAATGTGCCGGACCTTTTGGCCGTCATCAACACGTGGGGACCGTGCCCGTGACAGATTTCGGCGCCTGTGTTCCCAGAGCACGTGCAGTGGTTTGAAGAAGCGTGTGCTGGTTCAATGCTGTCGTTGCGATGTCCTGGGTAATCTATGCCGTCGCGTGCGTTACGCGCATTCGCAGAATTACTCCTCAACCTGCGGCCGCTCTTCGGGCGTCTCCGCAAAGCCGCCTTCCACCAACTCCGGCGCGGCCGGTCCTTCAATCTGCACATCCGGGTTTGGAATCGTGAGGTCCTGGCCCTCCGGCATGTCCACGCGCAGGTCGCGCTCGTGCTTCATGCCGTATTCGTCGCCAGTCTCACCCAGAGACGCTGCGGCTTCGACCTTCGTCTCGGTGTGCGGGTGCGAAGAATTCTTCTTTTGCAGCGCCCGCTGCTGCGCCCTCTTGAGTTGCCCAGGCGTATAGCGGCTGGCGTCCCTCACGCCGCGCTCGACATCGTCGAATCTCGGCTCGTTGTATCGTGGCATGCCCGACATGATGACCTCCTCTAATGGATTGTTGGAGCGTTTCAGCCGTGTCTCCATCGCCGGCCTGAGCCGCGCAATTGGCCAGCCGAACGTGTTTCATGCAGGCTCAACCGCGTCGCTCAGCGGAGAATCGGAGACTCCCACGTCCGCAGTTACGCTCGAAACGGATCACGCAGCTTGCCACGAGCGACCTGTTCACAACAGCATCTCAAAGTACACCAGCGGCGTGCCCCGGTACGCAATGCGGCCGACCTCCTGGAATCCGCACCTGGCGTAGAAGCCTTCCGCGCCCGCATCGGCGTCATAGGAATCTAGGCGAATGACGTCGGCGGGCCAGCGCCTCGCGATCTCCGCCGCAGTTTCGATGCATCGCCGGCCGATTCCGGTCCGCTGCAATCTCGGTTCGACCGCCATGTTCAGCAGATACAGCGGCGTTTTGCATTGCGAAAAATACGAGGTGTCGATGGCCCAGGGCTTCTTGGTGCACAGCAGCAGGGTCGCGATGATTCTGCTTCGCCGCCGCGCCACGCACAGGACGCCCTTTTGCCTGATCAGGTGCAGCACGCCGCGCTCCGTCGTGGCGTGTGACCAAGGGCCTTTGCCGAACCGCGCGGTCAAGTCATCCGCGACGGCGTTGTGCAGCACGGTGAGCGCCGCGGCATCGTTCACTGTCGCAGGTTGAAGGAAGTTCCGCATGGGAAAGCGATGTCTGCCGATTTCGTGTGCCACTCGAACAATTGTGGGCGATCGACTCCAGATCCGAACATGGTACCGAAATGAAAAACCCGGCCTCGCGGCCGGGTTTGAATGGATTTCAGATGACGCTGCGCGATCCGCGGCGAATCGACTGCTTACTTACCCCTCGCCCTCCACGCCGCCCAGGAAGTTCGCGAGCCGGCGTTGACGCACGGGATGCTGCAACTTGCGAATCGCCTTGGACTCAACCTGCCGCACGCGCTCGCGGGTGACCTTGAAGATGCGGCCGACTTCCTCAAGCGTGTAGGTGTACCCGTCGCCGATGCCGTAGCGGAGTTTGAGGATTTCACGCTCGCGATACGTGAGCGTCTTCAACACGTCATTGATGCGGGCCCGCAGGGCCTCATTTGTGGCGGTGTCGGAGGGCGCGTCCTGCCGCTCGTCTTCGATGAAATCGCCGAAGTGCGAATCCTCGGATTCGCCGACGGGCCGATCGAGTGAAATCGGATGGCGGGAAATCTTCATCACGCGCCGGGTTTCGTCGACCGACATCTTGGCCCGCTTGGCGATTTCTTCCATCGTCGCTTCGCGGCCGAGTTCCTGAAGCAGGTGCTTCTGAATCGTGCGCAACTTGCTCATGGTCTCGATCATGTGCACCGGCACGCGGATGGTGCGGGCGTGATCGGCGATGGCTCGCGTGATGGCCTGGCGGATCCACCACGTCGCGTAGGTGGAGAACTTGTAGCCGCGCTTGTACTCGTACTTGTCCACGGCGCGCATCAGGCCGGTGTTGCCTTCCTGGATGATGTCGAGGAACGGCAGGCCGCGGTTGCGGTACTTCTTTGCGATGGAGACGACCAGCCGCAGGTTGCCGCCGGAGAGGTCGCGCTTGGCCTGCTCGTATTCGCGGAAGACGGTTTCAATTTCCTTGATGCGCTGGCGGAGCTGATCGGGCGTTTCCAGCACGAGGTTCTGCAAGCCCAGGAGTTCTTCGCGCATCACGTACACGTCTTCGGGATCGAAGCGGTTGGGATGCTTTTCCGCCTTCTCGATGTCGCGCTGGATGTGCTTGATCTTCTTGTTCACAGCCTGGAGTTTGCGGAACAGCGGCTGGATGCGGCCGGTGCGCAGGCAGCACTCTTCAAGCAGCGTGCCGATTTTCCGCCGGCGAAGGTTGATCTCGGTCTGAAGCCGCACGCGCTTGGTGTCGGAGATGGCGTCGTCCTGCAGTTCATCCCACGCCTCACGATTCAGATCGAGCAGGCGGCGGGCAGTAACGAGGTTGACGGGAATGCGATAGGCGATCTTGTCCTTGGCGTTGGTCTCGGCGGTGGAGATGCGCATGGTGCGGTCAAAGGGCAGGTGACCGTCGTGCACCTGCTGCAGAATCTCCGCCGCCTGGTTGGCGACGTAATCAGATTCCAGCACGCGGCGTCGGAAGATCATGCGCGTGGTTTCGATCTTCTTCGCCAGGCGGATTTCTTCTTCGCGGGTGAGCAGCGGAATCGTGCCCATCTGCGTGAGATACATGCGGATCGGATCGTCGATGCGCTTGGAGGAACTGTCGGCGATCGCCTCCTGAATCACCGCCTGTGCCTCGGCGTCATCGAGGATTTCATCGGCGGGGTCAGCGCCGGTGGTGGCGGCAATGGCGGCGGCGTTGGCCTTTTCCTCGGGCGTCTGTTCCGCGCTGGGCTTGGCGGCCGGCGCGACTTTCACCCGTTCGACCTTTTTCGGATCATCACGCTTGAACTTCAGGTTCGTCTGCAACGGCGCTTGAAAGCACTCGTAGCGATTGCGGCGGACGGTTTCCTCATCGAGAAATTCCACTTCAAGCCGGCGGCACAACACCAGCAGTTCATCAAGTTTTTCCGGATCGACCATCTCGTCCGGAAGCGTGGTGTTGAGTTCCTCATAACTCATCCATTTCCGCTTGGCGGAAAGTTCAATGAGTTCGCGAAGTGTGGGATGCATGTCTGGCAGCGTGACGCTCACGGGTGTTTTGCTCCGACGAAGGAATGAAAAGACAAGTGCATGCTGACGGTGAAGCGGCCTTACGACGAACGAACGCCCCGGCCGATGGCCGAGGCAATGTGACCCTGCCGGCGCCGTTGCTCAATGACGGAACGCGCGGCAAGCAGCGCCTGTTCAGGTGCATCCTTGCACTGGCGGTATTGGGTAATGGTCTGATGAAATTCACGAAGGTTGATATGGGCGTGCAGCGAGCAGGCCGCGGCGGCCAGATGCTGCGCGGGATCGGCCTGGCTGGATTCGCACAGCCGCTGACCTTCGAAATACAACGATGATGCGAGCGATCGCGCCTCGGCCTGCGCGAGGACGCTCAGCAGTTGCTGCACCAGGAACGTCTCCCCCTTGTCGAAGCGGGCCAGAATCGCCTGCGCCACCGAGCGGGTGACGGAGTCGGCGAAATCAGTCTCTTCAAACAGTGCGGCGAATGTCCCTTGGCGGCCGTCGGGCAGGGCGATGGACTGAACGTGCAGTTCAGGCTGAAAGATCAGAATCGCGAGCAACTGCTCTTCGGCACGTCGTCGCGCGGGCACGATGTTCGATTGATCCTCAGCCGATTCGCTCGACTCAGCCTCGGCGGGGGAGAATGGCTCAGATGCCGGCGCGGCCGGCGTTGCATCGCGACGCGGCTTGGGCAACGCGGCCTCGATGTCCGCAACATTCAGGCCCAGCAAATCCGCAAGATGCGCCAGCACCATGCGCTTGCGCACGCCCTGCATGGCGGTGAATCCAAGATTCGCCAGGTCAGAGAGAAACGCTTCGAGTCGTTTTTGCTTCGCGGAGATTCCGCCTGCGCTTTCGAGTTGCGCGCGGAAGCGGTCGATCTTGAACGCCAGCGCGTCAATCGATTCGGCCACCGCACGCTGGAACCGCGCCACGCCATCGGATTCCTTGAGCAACTCATCCGGATCGAATTCATCGGGAAGCACGCAGATTTTCACGTCCACAGGCTCAGCGAAAAACACTTCAAGCCCGCGATCAGCGGCCTTTTGCCCCGCTTCATCGCCATCGAACACGAGCACCACGGTTTCGCACAATCGCGAAAGCACGCGGGCGTGATCGCGCGTCAACGCCGTGCCCAGCGTCCCGACGACGTTGCAGATGCCGGCCTGGTGACAGGCGATGACGTCGGTGTAGCCCTCGGTGACGATGGCCTGTTTGGTTTCGATGATCGCGCGCTTTGCGCGATGCAGGCCGTACAGCGTCTTGGACTTGGAAAACAGCGGGCTCTCCGCGCTGTTGAGATATTTGGGTTCATCTGTGGGATCGATCTTGCGCGCGCCGAATGCGATTACAAGGCGCCCGCCACGTTCGGGCAGACGCTC